>CALKXO010000436.1 GCA_938003615.1 uncultured Pirellulaceae bacterium
GGTTGGAAAATTGTTCATGAAGCCACGTGATTGATCAGGTTCAGAGAGATGAATATCTGGACACCCCAGAAGAACATATCCATGGTACATGATAACGTCCGGACGCCCTTCAATATAGCAGTTCCCTTCATGGACTCTCAAGTTGCAGCGTTCTCAAGTTGCAGTGCAAAGCCGATCTTTTTCCTCGCCGCAATCAAAACTAGACGGGCCAATTGTGTCGCCCTTCGCCGCCCTTTGCCGGCATCACCTAAGCTTATTCATTGGTCGATGTAGCCTGCCGCGATTACGAACCTATCTCGACACCTCGTCGTAGACTAGATACTCCTATCCGCCCCGAGGTTTAAGGATAGGTACTAGGTCTCAAGAGAAGGAATTACAATTCTCTGGGAAAGCGCTACCAGCACGTCAAAACAAGCTTGGCAAGCGTCCAAATCTTCTGCTTCAGCAGCTCTTTCTAATTCGCGACTTGGTCTTTCGAGCTCTTGAAACCCAACGGTTCCGCCAGCCCCTTTAAGCCAGTGTGCTTCTCTCATCAGTATGAAAAAGTCTCTCGACTCGATCGCCTTTAGTATTTGCTTGAACTTGGCTTCCATCTGCGGAATAAAATCAGCCACAATTTCCTGATAGTCTGCTTCCATAGGAAGACTAGAGAAAATTGGGTTGACCACCTTCGAAGCGTCCGTCTGAAGGTGCAAACGCACCAACCTTTCGCGCGGGGCGACGCCACCAGAACGTTTTTGGTTCGAATCACGTTTGGAGTACGCATCTTGATTCGATTGAACGTCAGAACTCCCTGCTTCATCTGACGATACCATTTCAGCCCTAAGCAAACTAAGGAATGGATTTAGATTTTTGTTAAGCCTATCTAAATCGCGTTTTTCACAACTTTCAATTAGCGGTTCTAGGGACTCACCGATCTCTGACCGGCCGGTCACAAAGCTCTCACACTGCAGTTTCTCGAACGCGCTTTTCATTGTGCGAAAGTTCTTTAGCTTCCACCCTTTTTGAATAACAGCAACTCTTAGCCGAACGGCATTCGAATATTCCAAATACCTCGAATCAATGCTCACATCCTCCTCGAAGAAGCTCAAGGCAACCCGGGTTAGTTTTCCAATCTCCCGTTCAATCAATTCGATATTATCCAAATTGTTTTCGCATACAGATATCAGGGAAGCTGCCGCTTGTCCAACAACGTTCACTTCTTGGTTAACTGCCTCATACTGAATGTACTTGGCCAAATTCGCAAGTTTCCCCAATTCGCCTTCTGCGATCGCATTGTCGATTTCCCCCATGTGCTCATGAAAGAAATCTTCGAATTGCGAGGTTGACGTCACTCGTTGCTGCACTTCTTGGTCGGACTCAGCCATAATTCCTGAACCATCCTCCACTGGATCAACTGGAGGTGCGTTCTCTTTGGCGGCGATAATGTTAGCCGCCGTAATGGTTGCGGCAGCAGTTGGCGATAGTGTAACGTGCTGACTAACCAATGCGATCAATTCGTCGATATCGACAGGCTTTGCCAAAAATCCACAACATCCAGCGTTCAGACACTTTTCGCGGTCACCCGCCATTGCGTTGGCGGTTAAAGCGACGATTGGTCCTTTGTAGTTCGCAGCACGAAGCTCAGATGCGGCTTGGTAGCCATCCATCACCGGCATTTGCATATCCATCAGCACCACATCAAATGGTGTTGCCAAAGCTAGATCTCTCCCGATTTGACCATTTTCAGCTTCGGTTACGATGCAACCGGCCTTCATCAGAATCAATTTGATCAGCTGGCGGTTTGCCTTACCGTCGTCCACGACAAGAACTTTGCCGCCGGCAAGTCCGTCGACCTGAGTTAGAGCGGCTTTAGCAGGTTGTACTTCTATTTCTTTTCGATATTCCTGTTCTGTCAATCGTGGCTGAGCAGAAGCGTCGCCTATGGAGATCTCAAAACTGATTTCGGTTCCCTTGCCCGGTTCACTGGTAACCTTAATTTCGCCACCGAGCGCTTCGACGATACGCTTACTGATCGAGAGCCCCAAGCCGGTTCCGCCAAATTTACGTGTTACGCTAGTATCGGCTTGGACAAATGGATTGAAAATCTTCTTTAACTGTTCTTCAGTCATTCCGATCCCCGTATCGACAATCGTCATTTTCAGCCGATCGTCCCCCGACTCGCCTTCAATAAACCTAGAGAGGATCGTCACTCCGCCTTCGGAAGTAAACTTAATCGCATTGCCGACAAGATTCGTAATCACTTGACGAAGACGGACGTCGTCGGTGTTTACATTTGCGGGATGAGGATTTACGAACTTCGTTTCCAGTTCAATTCCCTTATCTTTGGCGCGCACACTAAGAATGTTTACTACATCGTTAACGATTTTGTATGGCGAAGACTCCACCTTGTCGATCGCGAGCTTTCCAGCCTCAATCTTAGACAGGTCCAGAATGTCATTAATCAAACTTAGAAGATGGGTACCGCTGGCGTGAATCGTCGACAGGTATTCCTGTTGCTCTGCCGCGTTGGTCGCCATTCCCCGCTGTAGCCAATCAGTAAAACCAAGAATCGCGTTCATTGGCGTCCGAATCTCGTGGCTCATATTGGCAAGAAACTCAGACTTGGCTTTGTTCGCTTCTTCCGCGACAGATTTACTTCGTTCGAGCTCTGTGACGTTCTCGAAACTTACCAAGACGCCGTTGCCTGTGGCCGACTGAGACTGGACTGGTGCGCAGTTTACTTTGAAAGTAACGTTATCCTCTTGGCCATTTTCATCCGTTTTCTGAATCCGAATGACTTCGTCATGAATTTGCTCGCCGGATTCTCCAGCTCGAGTCCAAGGTGGATCGACCAAGGGAACTCCTGATTGGTCGCGCCAATCAAAACACTCGGACGGAACTTTTCCAACAAGTTCCTTTACGAAACTTCCGCTACTTGCACCGAAAGCCTCATTGGCGACAACGATTTTCCCAGAACGATTAAGGACTAAAAGACCACCACCGAGAATATCCAAAGTTGTACGGACCTGTTTAGGAACTGCACGTCCCGGCTTCAATTTTGCGAGTAACCGCCCGATGAATAAATAGAACCCCAACGCTGAGGTAAAAATCAGAAATCCGCCCAAACGATAGATTGGAGGCACTCTCCCGATCAACCAAGTTTTCTCTTCTCCGTGAAACGTATATTCGATCTGGCCCCACTCTTTGTTGCCTCTAACCAATAGTCCTTCTCGCTTGTCTTTGGATTCAACATCCGAAGAGGTCCAGTAGGCGGAGTGGTTTTCAGTGGTAACGACCATCTGGCCGGCGCGACAAATCCCAACAGATTTTAACTGAGAATTGCGTTGCACCATCTGTTCGATGAAGGACTGGAGCGTTCTCAGCTTGTCGTCTTGGATCATCAACGACGAAGTTACGGCCAGCGAGTCGCAGATTTCATTCCGCGACTGCAATCTTGCGAGCTTTTGATCTGGAACGAAGCCAAGAAAAAGAGCAGTCAGAAAAGCAATCGTGACTACACCGATCAGTCCAATAGTAATTTGTGATTTTGCTGATAACCAACGCATGGCAATATGGG
>CALKXO010000437.1 GCA_938003615.1 uncultured Pirellulaceae bacterium
TAAGGGATTGCAACCGCGAAAAACGCGAAATGAACGAAAGTCAGAATCGGATTGCGGACGTTGTTTCGAAGACAATTTTTGTAGCTGCATACTTTTCGCATATTTCGTTTCTTTCGCGGTTGTAAAAATCACTTCTGCTCAACAACCCGAAACCAGCAGACCACTTGAACTATAGATCCACCCCCAGTTCTTTCATAAGCATTTTCATGTCTTCCCAAACATACGTTTTGGCAGACGGCGTAATCAGTAAATACGCCGGATGATAGGTCACCAAAACTTTGCTCTCCCGGTACTGGTGAAACTGCTTCCGCAACTTCCCCAACGATGACTGTGTTCCCAGTAGCGACTTCGCTGCTACGCTGCCCAAGCACACAATGAACTCGGGACGAATCACGTCGAGTTGCCGATCCAAGAACCCACGACAGTTTTCTAGCTCGGCCGGTAGCGGGTTGCGATTGTTGGGGGGACGGCACTTAACTGTATTCAGGATATAAACCTGCTCCCGTTTTAACGTCGAGGCCGTCAAGATCTTATCCAACAGCTTGCCAGCCTCTCCCACAAACGGCTCGCCCTGCCGATCTTCATTCGCGCCGGGGCCTTCTCCGATGAAGACTACTTTCGACTCCGGATTTCCTACGCCGAACACCGTTTGCGAGCGAGTGCGGCAAAGTTCATAGCATGTCTGACACGCTTCCACTTCGCTTCGAATAATGGACAGCTGCTGCTCGCGCTCCTGACGTGATTTTGACGTTCCCTGATAGGCTGATGGCGCGGCGACCAATGGTTTCGAGACGGCTGCTTTAACTGGCGGCTCAGCCGCCTTTTT
The DNA here is from genome assembly GCA_938003615.1 of uncultured Pirellulaceae bacterium. Taxonomy (GTDB): domain Bacteria; phylum Planctomycetota; class Planctomycetia; order Pirellulales; family Pirellulaceae; genus Mariniblastus. The sequence goes on from CALKXO010000437.1 coordinate 827, forward strand.
GTCTGGCTGGCCAACTGGAGACTCGGCAACGGCAGTCGCAGGGGCGGCCTTGGTCACCGTCGGCGCAGATTGAACATCTGACGCCTCTGTTGGTGATTGCTGCGCCTCAGAAAAATCGAAGCTTAGCCCATCTTTGCCCGCCAACAGCGCGCTCAAGCCAAGTCGGTGAAGAGACTGAAGCTGCTGGGTCAGTGCATTTTTGAGGTCTATTTCGGCCACGACGGATTGCCAAATCGATTTATATTGAGGAACGTAACCCGATTGTTTTGAGAAATTGAGCCAATCCGGCGTTTCTCTTGGGGACATTGTCAGGGTTTTCGTTAGTATTTTGAGGCATCGCGTTGAGCCTGACAAGTGTTCTTTGATCCAGCGGCTCAACATTCACCTTTAAGCCCTTTAAGCTCAACTGCGCGGTTTACACTCGACGATCAGTGTTACGCGCGCCCGATGTCCGTCTCAATTACCGACCAAGGTTTGAGCGGTCGCATTTTCTGAAACGCACGTTTAGTTCCATGTTGCCTCAAGTATCAATTGTTGGACGCCCCAACGTAGGAAAATCCAGCATTTTCAACTGGCTTGTCGGCCGCCGCTTGGCGATCGTTGACAACATGGCCGGCGTGACGCGCGACCGGATGAAACACATCATCGAAAACGAAAGCCGATATTTCGAGATCATCGACACCGGCGGAATCGGGATCAATGACGTCGACGAACTTGATGAGGAAATCGAACAGCAAATCGAAATCGGGATCCAAGGCGCCGACGTACTTTTGTTCGTCGTCGATGCCAAGGCCGGTCCAATTGGCTTGGATGAGCGTGTTGCGAAACGCCTACGCGCGTTGGATAAACCTGTGATCCTTGTGGCCAATAAATGCGATGGCGACAATTACGAAATCGACGCTAACGAGTTCTTTTCGCTTGGCTTCGACAAACCGGTCGTTTGCAGCGCCAAGAACAATCGGCGCAAAGACTTGTTGATGGACGCCATTATGGCCAATCTGCCATCGCAGGTTGAGATCGACAAAAAAGAGATCGCCCACCCAGACATGAAATTTGTTTTGGTCGGTCGCCGCAACGTCGGTAAAAGTACGTTGGTCAATACGTTGGTGAAAGACGAACGTATGATCGTCAGCGAAGTTGCGGGGACAACGCGCGACAGTGTCGATGTGCGGTTCGAAGTCGACGGCAAAACAATGGTCGCGATCGACACCCCCGGCTTGCGACGCGGCAAAAGCGTACGGACGGATATTGATTTTTATGGCACGCACCGCGCTCATCGATCAATCCGCCATGCCGACGTGACGCTGATGATGTTTGATGCGGGAAAACGCATCAGTAAAGTCGACCGACAACTCGTGCACTACATTGAGCAGAATCAGAAGCCGTGCATGTTTGTCGTCAACAAATGGGACCTGATGGCCGAGCACATGCCGACCGATCGTTGGGTCGACTACTTGCATGACAATTTCACGTCGCTATGGAATGTGCCCATCGCGTTTATCACTGGCCAAACAGGACAGAACTGCCGTCGATTGTTAAACCATGCTCAGATGCTGTACAAGCAATCGCGGTCGCGCATCAGCACTCCGAAGCTCAACCGCATCATCAAAGAAGCGCTGCTACGGCATCCACCGCCCATGGCTTCCAACCGCCGCCGCCCCAAGATTTTTTACGCGGCTCAGATCGGCATCCAACCACCGACGATCATGCTCAAGTGCAACAATCCGAATGCGTTCTCGCAGACCTATCAGAAGTATCTTCTGGGCGTGCTGCGTGATTCGCTCGATTTTGGCGAAGTACCAATCCGAATGGTTCTAGAGAAACGTGCCAACACCGATCCGAAAGATCAAGAAATTCAGGAACGAATGGTGTAGTACGCCATCATTGCGACAAGTATTCTCAAGCCATTCCTTAAAACGAATGGTCAGCATCGGGAAACTCGACCTTCCTGACTTCCTCGCACCATTGTTTGGCGGCCGCTTCTATGGTGTTGCCTAAATCGGCATACGCTTTGACAAAGGACGGCACGTAGTCGCCGTTGATCCCCAGCATATCGTTGCAGACCAATACCTGACCATCACAGTCCGGCCCAGCACCAATGCCAATCGTCGGTATAGCTAATTGCTCGGTTAACGCTTTGCTCATCGCAGCTGGCACGCATTCGACGACAACCGCAAACGCGCCGGCATCCTGAGCCGCTTTGGCATCGATCACTAATTCCTCAAGGTCACGTTGAATCTTATATCCGCCCATCGCATGCACCGTTTGCGGACGAAGCCCCACATGAGCCACCACTGGGATGCCGGCGGTGACTAAAGCCGCAATCACATTGGCTTGATCCGCTCCACCTTCCAACTTTACCGCCTGACAGCGCGTTTCTTTGAGAATTCGTCCCGCCGCCATCACAGTCTGATGAACGCCTTGGTGGTTGATCGGGAAAGGTAAATCGACAACCACGAACGACCGCTTGGCCGCGCGTCCGACCATTTCTGCATGATAGATCATTTCGTCCAGCGTCACCGGCAGCGTGTTATCGTGCCCCTGCACCACCATCGCTAGAGAATCTCCGACCAACAGTATATCGACACCCGACTGATCCAATAAACGCGCCATCGTAAAATCGTAGGCCGTCAGCATCGTGATCTTTTGGCCGTTCTTCTTCATTTTAGCAAACGCCGAAATGGTCAAGCGGCGATTAGAAGCTGCCGGCGTATCAGGTTTTGTTTTTTTGGCCATCAGTTTCGAATTCTCAAAGTTTAATTGTCAATGCTAACCCGACGCTGACGCACTGGCTCTCTAGGATTTTGCATCAGAACAGTTGGTGGGTCTGAATTCCGCTGATACGGAATCCCAGCGACCCACCCTACGTTGAATCATCAATGTTTGATGTAGGGTGGGTCAAGCGACATCGTCGCGACGACCCACCAAATACCTAAAGCCTCTACTACAAACGGATTACGCCTTGCCTTGCAAAAATCTATCCCGCAGCAGGTTGCCGGTACATCATAGCAAAAATCTGGCACTTCTATTTACTGAAATCTCGACCGCTGCGACCGGCGGAAGTGATCATGATCGCGACGGCCAACATCAAGATCGAGGCAACCAAGTAGGGCAAAAACAGCGTCGCCTTGAGCATCGGGATACCCAAGCCAGATCCGAAGATTCGAGCCAAAGCACTGACGCTTTGCCCCACGCCTAGCACTTTGCCTTGCTGCGATGGATCCGACCAACGACTCAACAGCGAATAAAGGCTTGGCTGCAAGCAACTGTATCCTGCAACGATGATCGCCAACGCGCCAAACAGCCATCCTAGGGATGCCGCGTAGACGGCGTAAGTAATCGCGGCAAATCCCACTACCTCAATCACCGCCCCCGCCACAGCCAGTTTCTGTTCGGAGATGCGTTTGGCCAACTGACGGACGATTCCGCCCTGCACGATCGCCACCATCAAACCGATCAGCGCGAACGTCATGCAGACTTGTTGGAAAGTAAAGTTAAACGGAGCGTTTTCAAAATTTCCAGAGCCCTTAATCAACAAGGAAAGAGTCGTTTCGAAACTCGCGAACGCAAAGATACAGATAAAGAATCCAACCAACAAATACACCAACGCCTTGGTTTGAAACGCCACAATCCATGCCGCTTTGTCATACCATTTCTTGGCATTGGGTGATGAATCCGCCGTTTTCGATTCGGGCAAAACAAAAATGGCCATTAGCAGCGCCACCGCCGAAAGTCCCGCCGCAACGAAACCGGGGCCGGCACCGGGCGTCTGTTGGTCAGGGCTAAAGGCAACGGCGAACCAAGCAAACAGTGGCCCCAACGTGAAACCCAAGCCAAATGCCATCCCAATCAACGCCATTCCACGGGCGCGGTTTTCATTGTCAGTCGTATCTGCGATGTATGCCTGAGCTGTCGATACCGTCGCCCCCGCAATCCCAGCCCCGATGCGTGTGATAAACAGCCCGGCAAGACTCTGATAAATCGTGGCGATACCGAACAAAGTATAAAACACAACACTGCCTAGCAATCCAACGATGATCACCGGACGTCGACCGATGCGATCAGAAAGCGCTCCCCAGAGCGGCGCAAAGATGAACTGCATAATGGAAAAAATGGCCATCAACATGCCAATCACAAATCCGCTTGTGTCGGTGCCGAATTGATCGGCATACAGCGGCAGCAAGGGCAGCACGATTCCAAAGCCAAGCAAATCAATAAAGACGGTCAAGAAAATGACCAACAGCGACCCGGGGCGGCCAGCCTTATCCTTTTCGGTCGTCGAAGATTTAGCCGACGGCTCGATAGATTTTGACTCGTTAGATTCAGGTGATGTCATTGTGTGAAAATTACTTTAGGAAACAAATCGCCGAATCAGAATCTGGCCGTCGATGGAAAATGACAAATCGGTTAAAAAAGGGGACGTCTCGTACTTTTGAGTTGATGCAGTTCGATGCATAAAATAACCTGCCGGAGTCCTTTTGCGAATCGCCAATCGGACCGGATTCAGGTTTGATGGCAAATTGAAATCTTTCTTTTAGGAAACCAGACAACTTGCCAGTCCAAGCCGACAATTCCGAAACGGTTACTCTAACCGACGCCGTCATGCCACGGCGCCCAAGATCATTGGAGCTCTGGCTGGCCTGCGCGTTTGCAGTGGTTCATCTTGTCGCACCGATTATGATTGGTGAACGGTATCCTTTTACCATCTCGCCCATGTTCTGCGACCAACCGCCCGAGTGTTGCACGTATCGCCTGACCAGCGCGGACGGAATGACGTTGGACGCAGAAAAATTCAATCTTCATTTAGTCTATGACGGAAATCCGCCGGGATTGGGGATGGGCATCCAATACACACAGACACTGCACCCGTATTGCCTTCCGTGCCAGAAACGACAAGTCTCCGATCACGTGCGGGCAATTATGAAGCGCGAAGGAATCGCCGGCCCAATCACGATCGAACGTCGCCACCTGTACCCGAAAGATTACAAAATCGCTGATCAAACTGAGCGTTGGGAAGTCTCCGTGGATGAGGTCTTCGTGGATGACGCTTCAGAAAATGAAGGTAGCCGCAGCAATGAAGCGAATAACGATCAAGAAAACGGCGATCATCAAGAAAACGGCGACCATCAAGCTGCGGAGTCGAACCTCCAATGAGCGTGCCAGCGACGGTTGACGTAAATAAGAAACGTCCCATGACGGAATGGTTTTTGGACACCGCGACACCCAAGTTCGGACTATTGGTCACTTGGTTGTTATGCCTGTTCGCGCTTGTCTTGGCCTGTTCGCCCATTGAATTCGCCGACGGCATCAGAAGTACCGCAGGGGCTTCTTTGTTTTCATGGCTGCCCGAATCGCTGCTGAGAAGCGGACTGTTTTTCACCGGCGTGCGTGTTGTGTTGGCGGTCAGTGCAGTGTGTTGGATGCTGCGAGTGGCAGTCCCTGTTTCGTGCTGGGTTACCACGTTTGCTTTGATGCTGATGTGGTCATTGCGAATGGAAAACCTGACCAACGGAGCTCACATTTTCAATGTAACCAACATGTTAATGTTCATTCACGCGCTGTGGTATCAGTTCTACTGGCGCGAGATGAAGTCGGGCATCGATGCAGGGACGTTTTGGAAAACGGCTTGCTATCCACGGTGGGTGTTTATGTTGTCGCTGTTTTACCTTGGCTGGTTCCATACGCTGGCCGGTCTGACCAAAATCATGAATTCGGGATTCGGCTGGGGCAACGGGGTTTCCCTGCAACTTTGGACAGAGCTGTTTGGTAATACCAGTACTCCGTTCGCACAAACGATTCTGTTTGATTCCCGAATGACGGCAGTGATGCAAACCGGGGCTCTCGTGATAGAATGCGTCAGTATTTTGTGCATCTTCGGTTTTTGGCTGCGGTACGCAATTGGCATTGGCTTGACAGGTTTCTACATTGGCGTGCTGACCACGTTTGTCACCTTTGGCTTTCATTTCAATGCGGTGTTGGTTGCGCTTTTTCTACTACCGGTCGACTGGTTGATCGGACTAAAATTCAACAACGAGGCTCAAAGCGAGATCGATGGCGTCAAGTAAAAAAAACTCACGCAAGAAACGCAACAGCGGTTTTCCACCGGCCGACGAACCGGCAACACAGAAACGCACCGGCGGAAGTTCGCCGAACAACGACAAAGCTCCCGGAAGGTGGGGATTGAAGATCATGTTTCTGGTCGTCGCAGTCGGCGGCACTTATTTGGCAATCTGGATGAAACCCGGACCTGACGTGTGGCGTCTGAGTTACAAAGTAGTCAACACTTACCCGCACGACACTGGCGCGTTTACTCAGGGCTTGTTATATGACGACGGCTTCCTTTACGAGAGCACAGGAAAAAAAGGCCAGTCGTCTTTGCGAAAAGTGGAACTGAAAACGGGTGTCGTTCTTAAACAGCACAACCTGCCCGACGACGTTTTCGCCGAAGGTTTGGCGCTGGCGAACGATAAATTTTATCAGCTGACTTGGCAGAACAATGTGATCTACGTCTATGATCGCGACTTCAACGAGCTAAAAAAAGTTGACTACCCGCATCAAGGCTGGGGTCTAACGTATGACGGAACACATTTGATCGCCAGCGACGGCACTCGCCTGCTTTACTTTTTGGATCCGGAAACGCTGGAAGAGGTGAAGCAAGTTAAAATCCACATGCCCGGCCGCAGTGTTGGAAATGTGAATGAGATGGAGATATTCGGCAACGGCATATATGCAAACGTCTACCAGACTGACGAGCTATACTGGATCGACAAGAACACCGGTAAGGTTCAAGCCATCATTGATCTGTCCGGCTTGTGGCCGCGCAGAGAGCGGAAGGGGCGCGACGAGGTGCTTAACGGGATCGCGATCGATCCCGAGACGAAGCGGATTTGGGTAACAGGAAAATATGCTCCGCATGTTTGGGAAATTGAATTGACCGACCAAAGGCAATAGTTACATGAAACTCAACTGGTCCCAATGCGCGTTGATTTTACTTTTCATGGCCGCGATAGCGGTTGCGGCGTTTACTTGGCTGCCGATTGAGCAAAGCAGAACGATCTGTACGGCGCTGTTGGTGATTGCGTTAGCGGGCAGCATTTACGTTGGATTTGCGTGGTCCAGAGAAGCCGCAGAAAACGATCCGGAGAGTCCTGTGATTGTTGCCAAACGCCATGATGAGATGCAGGCGGCGGTTGTTGTTTCGCAATTGGAATCCGAGGGAATCAATGCGGTTGCTGTCGGCACTCACACCTCCGGTTTTCAAGTTGAAATCGCGTCGATGGTAAAGATCGTGGTTCCTCGCCGACAAGCGGATCAGGCCCGTGCGATACTGCAGCAAGAATCTTCGTAAACGTCTCAAGAGATCGCTACCATTATCCGGAATTGCCAAGCAAGGTAAACATCGGAGCGCATTGAGGAACACGGAGTGCCTTTGCACCGAGCCTCGATATCCCTCCGTGCGCTCTGTGTTTAATCCAGATCCTCCAGTTCAAACAATTTTTGATCAAGAGACATCAAATCATCTTGGCTAATCTCCAGCTCCATCGCGGCAGCTGATTGCTGGATTTGCCAATCGCGTTTCGCTCCACACAAACAGGCGGTGATGCCGGGCTGATTGAAAGTCCAATTGACCACCACCTCAGCCACCGTCACGCCATACTTGGTTGCAATCGGATCAAGAAAATCTAGGAGCAGCTGTGCACGCTCAAAAGCGGATCCTTGAAAAACATCGTACGTTAAACGTTTGTCGTTCTTTTCGAAGACGTGGCCTCGACGAATTCCGCCAGCCAACAGCCCCTTCATCAACGGCCAGTAACTGACGACGGCGATATCACGTGCTTGACACCACGGAATCAGATCGCCTTGAATTTGCTGCTGCAGCATGTTGAACGGTGGCTGGACAACAGAAATTGGACAAGCCGTGGTGAAGGTCTCCATTTGAGCAATGGTTAAATTACTGACACCAACACAGCCAACCTTTCCTTGCTCAAGCAATTTCGCAAAAGCACACGCGGAAACCTCTAAGGGAACGGCAGGATCGAACGCGTGCAGATAGTAAACGTCGATTCGGTCAACGCCCATCCTTCGTAGGCTTTCCTCACACTGCGACACAATGCGCTGCGGCGACGCATCGAATTTTCGTTCGCCGTTAGCTTCCCAGTGCATTCCAGCTTTTGATGCGATAACTAGGCTCTGTCGTTGCGAGGCATCACGATCTTTCAGCGCCCGTCCAAGCAGACGTTCACTTTCGCCGTTGGCTCCGTATCCGTAAGCGTTATCAAAAAAGTTGACTCCGTCGTCAATCGCCGCATGAAGTGTCGCCAATGAATCGGCATCGTTAACTCCAAGACTGGTCATGCCCGCGATCGGCCAGCATCCCATCGCTACGGGGGATACTTCGATTTCCGTTTTCCCCAGCGGACGACGAAGGAAGATGTTTTCTGATGGACTCGAATGATTATTCATAATCTAAAAATTGACATCGGTCGGTAGTGATGGTTGGTCGCGTGCTGGGGGCGTCCTATAATATAGCAAACTAACATCACAGAGGATTTCGAACCTCATCAACAACTTCAGGACCGTCTCTTGGACCCAATCGAGATCCAAACCAAATCCTCGTCACCCTCCATGGCGGCAACGCCCGAAGCCAAGGTCGCGGCGGCAAACCGCGACCGGGTCTTGCTGACGCGCGTGTTTGGCATCCTGATTTGTCTTGTGGGCAGCATCAATATGGTGCCGTCCTACCTATTCTGGAACCGTTGGAGTCAACAGATCACGCCGCCGCCGTTGCCCCACTGGGTCTATTGGCAGGTATTCATCGCGGCACTTTGTCTGGTTTACGCCATTTTCCTTTGGCAGATCGCAGACTGGTCAGCACTGAAATCCGTTTCCATCGTAATGTTGATCATGGCGATGGGTTACGGTTTAATCACAATCAGCCTAATATTGGGAGGAGCACAAAGTCCGGCGGCAAGATGGTTGTCGCTGGACGGGCAAACGCTGGACCGTGGGAAAACGTGGTGCGCCACGATGCTGTGCGTGGTGACCCTAATCAGTTACCTCGGCGGACGTGAATCTTCCAAATGGAAAAGATCCAATCAGCTCCTAGAAAAAATAGATTCAGACCGTCCGTAGCCTCCAATTTAACAACAACTTGCCCATCAGCTCGCAACTATGCCGCCCATCTTATTGCTCATCCCTACCGAGTTCGAATACGCCTTCGTGAAAGAGCGCGTTGAACTACTAACCAGCAAAGATAAGCTCATCGTGGCGACATGCGGGTTCGGGCCCGTATTGCCGGCAGCGTTGACGGCCGAAAAAATTTGCCAACATCATCCGAGTCAAGTTATCCTATGCGGCATTGCTGGCGCGTACGCAGCCGCTTCCCTTAGGATCGGCGCCGCTTACGAGTTCTCACGCGTCAGTCTTGACGGAGTCGGGGCAGGACAGGGCACTGAATTCAAAACACCATCACAAATGGGATGGCCCCAGTTCAGCGGCGACGTAGATCGTCCTTCAATCGGCGATACGATCGACATCAGCGATACGATCGACGTTGGTGATGGCGCAGGACGAACACTGTTGACGGTATGTTCTGCCGCCGGTGACCGCGACCTAGCCAACGACCGGTATCAGCGCTACGCCACCGATGCAGAAGACATGGAGGCCTTCGCTGTTGCTGCGGCTTGCACATTGCAAAACGTGCCGCTGCGCGTCGTACGCGCGATTTCAAATATCGCAGGCGATCGCGACCATTCCAAATGGAAGAGCGCCGATGCAATGCACAGCGCCATGGATATCGTCGAGCGCATTGTTGTGGAGGCTGTCACTGATGACCAAAGTTAGTTTAGCAATCTCCACATGTCCCAACGACACGTTTGCCTTCCACGCAATTTTGGAAAAACAAATCGATCTACGTGGAATTGATTTCAACGTTCGCCTGCTGGACATTCAGCAACTTAATAATGGCCTCTTCGCAGGCCAGTTCGACGTTGCCAAAGCCAGCTTCCACGCCGCGGCTTTGTTGACCGATCAGACGGTTGTCCTGCCTTCGGGTGCGGCATTGGGGTTCGGTGTCGGGCCCCTACTACTTTCGGCACAAACCGGATTGAATCCCGACCAAGTCAGTGGCCCACCAAAGACGGTGTTGTGTCCGGGAACACATACCACCGCCACCATGTTGTTCCGGATTTTCTACGCCCAAGCAATCAAAAACGGCAACGTGTCGTTGAAACAAAGCTTGTTCTCGGAAATCATGCCTGAATTGGAAAGCGGGACTGCTGATTTTGGCGTCTGCATTCACGAAGGGCGATTCACTTGGCAGGATGCTGGCTTAGATTGTGTCGAGGACTTGGGAACACGTTGGGAGGCTGAGACAAAGTCGCCCCTGCCGCTGGGAGGGATTTTGGCTAATCGAAATCTAGGGAATGACCTGATCCAAAGAGTTCAGTCTGTTATCCAAGACTCGGTCCAGTGGGGGCTCGACCATCCCGATCAGACGATTCCCACAATGCGGAAACACGCTCAGGAATTCAGCGACGAAGTTCTGATGCAGCACGTCAAACTCTATGTCAATCAATGGACGGTTGAACTTGGTGAAATTGGTCAGGCAGCACTCCGCGGTTTGTCTAAAAAAGCCACGTTCTGCGGAATAGTGCCTGAAAATGCGGCGCCGATTGAAGTTTGGAAAGCGGTGGAGTAGTCCACCTATCCCTCGCAACGCGTGAAAAAATGATAGAAGTGCTGAGCGTCTATCCGACTGAGTGTGTTGTTTGGTAGAATGAGTTGATCAAAAATCTCCAAGGCCAATCCATGCAAACTCAATCAAAGTTCTGGACGCTGTGCTGCAGTGGTATTTTGTTCGCGATCATGATGACGGCAGCCTGCTCGGTAGCGATCGCCGAACCGCCGGCAGATCCTCAGAAAGCCGAATCTCAACAGCTTGTCCGGCAGTACCAACAGCAACGCATCGACGCGATCGAACGCGTGATCAACAGCGTGGTTGCGATCTATGACGACGACCTTGATGGAGTAGGATCAGGCGTGATCATCAGTCCGTCCGGTCTAGCATTGACGAACCACCACGTCGTCATGGGCGCAGGCATCAAAGGCCGGGGCGGAATTGCGGGGGACCGCATGTTCCGTTGGAAGCTGATTGGCACCGATCCAGGTGGAGACGTATCGCTGATCCAAATGGAAAGCGACGAACCGTTTCCGTGGTCGCCATTGGGTGATTCGGATCTAGTGCAGGTCGGAGATTGGGCCTTGGCCATGGGAAACCCTTTTATCCTGACCGAAGATCAATCGCCGACAGTGACCCTTGGTATCGTCAGCGGCGTAAAACGATATCAATACGGCGACGGAAAAAACGAACTGGTCTACGGCAACTGCATTCAAATCGACAGCTCCATCAATCCGGGGAATTCTGGAGGGCCTCTATTCAACTTCAACGGCGAGGTCATTGGGATCAACGGACGTGGAAGCTTTCAGGACCGAGGCCGTGTCAACGTTGGATTGGGTTATGCGATTTCCTCCAACCAGATCAAAAACTTCATTCCCGATCTAATGGCCACAAAACTGATCGAACATGGCACGCTGGATTGCAATTTCTCTGATCGAAGCGGGAAAGTCGTTTGCTCGACGATCAACAGCGATTCTCCAGCAGCCAAGGCTGGACTTGCTCTGGGAGACGAATTGGTTGAATTTGAAGGCGTTTCCATTTCGACGGCAAACCAGTTCACGAATTTGATTTGTACGCTGCCAGAATCTTGGCCGGCTTCCTTGACGGTACAAACACCGACCGGACAAATCAAAGAAATAACGGTCAGGCTGCTTGGGCTACCGTACGCCAAACCCAAAATTGGCAAAGTTCCACCCGGCGATGGGAAGCCCCCCAAGGAGGACAAGGAAAAGAGGCGACCCAATAAAAAAGAAAAACAGCTACAACAGAAAATGGAGATGATCAAGCTGTTGTCTGCCAAACCGGGGACCGTTCGCAGCGTAAAAAATAACCAGCGTTACACGACTCGGCTACTGCAGCAGATGCGGGCGGCTTGTGGAATAACCAGTGTCGACGCGCAAGGTCGTTCCTGTGAATTGGTCGATCTAATGCAGGTCGCCACACCGAACTCACAGCTTGTCCTACGGACGACCTTTTCCGACAACGGGCGATGGATTGTTGAGCAGTTTGAGACGACCGACTTGGGCGGCAAGAGGATCAAACCAGGTGCAACTCCCAAGATTATATATTTCCACGACGGCGAAGCGCATGCGGGTCTTAGCCGTGGGAACAATGACGAGCAAGCTTGGGAAGTGCAGAGTTTATCCGAGGTCGATGCCAAGCTTGAGTTGCCTATGTTGCAAGCGACAATCATGGCGTCAATCAACGGTGCGGCCCCAATGTTCAAACGCGACGCGGTCCAACTTGACGGCGGTGACCGGTCCTCAGATTCCAATGCGTTCCGTTTCCGTATCGATGACACGGATGGAGATCCGCTGTACCTGTGGGCCGCTATGAAACCGGGTAACTCTCACAGCGCGGGCGAGTTGGTAAAGGCATCGGCGAATCTCGATTGCTTGGAAGGTGGAGTGGCTTCAGGTGTCACGCTAGAAAATTGGCAGCAGGTCGGTGGCCTGTCTGTACCGCTTGCGCGAAAATTTGTGGCAGGACTGAACGAAGAAGTTGACGCCGAACTATTCAACTTGAATGCCGAACCAACAGAACAAGAGACGTTTGGAAATCGGTTGAAAGAGGTCGTGTCGTTGGCCGAATCACTGGCCGTTGAACAGACGACTCAGGAGGCCGCCGATGAAAAATAGCTCGATACTTAAAATATCCATCGGCATGTTCTGCTGTCTCATGTTCTGGCCTTTAACCGTGATCGCGCAGACGCCTCCATCGGCGATGGCAAATCTTATCGATCGCTGTCAGCCAAAAATGGCCAAAGTGATTGGGGCTGGAACAGGCAGCATTGATGGATACGCGACAGGTTTCGTCGTCAGTCCTGACGGTCTTGTTCTAACAACACAGGGTGTTTTCCTTGACGGTCCCCAAGTCAAAATCGAACTCGCCGACGGCAAAAGTTACCCGGCAACCATTCTCCGCCGCAACCGAACACTCCAACTGGCCCTACTAAGAATCTCGCCGACCGAAGAGCTTGACCACTTCGTATTGTCCGAATCAGACGTCGGTCGGAAAGGCGATTGGGTTATCGCGCTGAGTAATGCGTTCAAAGTCGCCAGTAAATCAGAGCCGGTCTCTGCGATGATTGGTGTCATTTCATTGCGGTCCTCAATGGAAGCCAAATTGAACCAACGCGACGTGGCATACAAGGGCCCGTTAGTTCTAATCGATGCCATCACTAGCAATCCAGGAGCAAGCGGTGGGGCTGTCGTGACTTTCGATGGCGATCTGGTCGGCATGATAGGAAAATTGATCAACAGCTCGGAGACCAACACACGCATTAACTATGCAGTTCCGGCCGCCGTATTAAAAGAGTTTGTCGAAGGCACTTTAGAAACTCAGCAGAGCGCCGTGAATTCGGCAACAAAAAAGCAAAGCCGAGGCGAACTTGGGATCGTTCTGTTCAAAATGGGCGATCGCAGCGACCCTGCGTATATTGATCGGGTTCGTCGTGGCTCTCCCGCCGCAAAACAAAAGCTCAAGCCGGACGATATGATCGTGTCGCTGGCGGGGAAAAAGGTGGGTTCGGTAAAAGAATATCAGCTTGCAGAAAAGGAATTGATTGCTGGTGAGAACGTCACCATCATCGTCAAACGTGGGCTCGAAATCATTAGGCTCCAGATTACTCCGCAACCGAAACAATAATGCTACAATACATCTCTAGTCTTTTTTCCGACCGTTTGCGACTCATGTGCGTTTCCGCAACGGGATTCGTTTGGTTGGCGACAAGCCTGTGTTCGCTTGCGCAGGAGAAACCGCCGGTTGCCGGCAAGATCAATACGCTTGAAGTGATGCAATCCACATCGGCCATGTTTCGATCGGCAGCGGCCAAGATGGAGCTCTCGTTGGTAACGATCGAATCTTGGGGTGGCGTAAGAGCGCGCGAGGGGAAGATTGGCGGCATTCGAAAACAAGGAGAAGGCAATACGACCGGCATCGCTATTTCAACTGACGGCTACATCATTACCAGCACGTTTAACTTTATTACGCGCCCTCCCATCATCATGGTGGTCACACGCGACAATAAACGCCACACGGCAAAACTTCAGGGTCGAGACGACTTACGAAAGATATGCTTGCTGAAAATCACCGACCTCGACCCTAACGAGTCCTTGGTCGTGCCGGAAATAGCGCCACTGGATAAGATAAAGGTCGGGCACTGGGCCGTTTCGATGGGCGTCGGCTACGGAGATCGCAGCCCAGCGATCTCGCTGGGCATCATCAGTGCAAAAAATCGAATTGGCGGCCGCGCGATTCAGACCGATGCCAATATTAGCCCCGCCAACTACGGAGGTCCGCTGATCGATATCGATGGGCGAGTGATGGGAATTTGTGTGCCGATGAATCCACAGTCCCAAGCCATCGGGGCCGGCGTAGAATGGTACGATTCCGGAATTGGATTCGCGATTCCACTCGACGGAGCTGAAAAACTGCTCGAACGTTTGAAGGATTCGAATATCAAGATTGAACCGGCATTTCTTGGAGTCATGGCTGATGCCAATCCTAGTGGCGAAGGCATGTGGATCGAGCAAGTTGTACCAGAATCGACTGCTGCTAAGGCCGGACTCGAAATCGGTGATGTACTGGTAGCCATTGGCGGCAAACCAGTCTCAGATCAGATGAGCTTCAAGCAAGTGTTGATTGCATTTGAAGCAGGGCAGAAAACAACGCTGGAATATTTGGTTCAGGGAGAAGGCGACATCGTGGAGAAGAACATCACGTTCGTTCCACCGCCGGTGTCCAAGGATACAATCGATCAACTGGAACCTCCGGAAATTCGGTAGTTATTGCAGTTACCTGTTCAAAACAATCCGGTACGCCTCACCGCAGCAAACGAAAAACGACTGAGCCGCCGGGAACCGCTGAGATACTTGTGTCGCACCTTTCATTCCATCCTCACCCTTGATGAACGATTCCGTGAACAAAGACTTTCAATTTGATTTGCCCGTCATCCAAAACGCCATTGCTGATTTTGGCTTCGATGGCTGGCTGCTGTACGACTTCCGCGGCCTTAACGTGTTGGCGTTGCGCGTGCTTGGCATTCCGGAATCAGAAGCCAAATCGCGACGCTTCTTTTATTACATCCCCGCTCAAGGGAGTCCGCAAAAACTAGTGCATCGTATTGAAACGGGATCGTTAGACCACCTGCCGGGTGAGAAACGAGTCTATTTGAAATGGCAAGAACTTCATGAAGGCCTCGCTGAAATAGTCGGAGCAACTGGCCGTATCGCCATGGAGTATTCGCCCAACAACGCCAATCCCTACGTCTCGCGTGTCGATGGGGGAACAGTCGAACTGATCCGTTCACTCGGGCCGGAGATTGGCAGCTCTGGAAACCTGATCCAGTTCTTCGAAGCGGTTTGGAGCCAACGGCAATGGGAACTTCATCTCGAAGCCGACGCACTCAACCGCGCCGCATTCGACATGGCTTGGCAAATGATCGCTGAGCATGTGCAGGTCCGAAAACCGTTACGTGAAATGGATGTTCAGAACCGAGTGATGCAGTATTATGCGGATCACAACATGACGACCTACCATCCGCCAATCGTCGCCGTCGGTCCACATAGTGGCGACCCCCACTACGCACCGGCGACAGGAAATGACTCGCCGATTCAAAAAGGAGATTTTATTCTATTGGACATGTGGGCGAAAATGGATGTTCCACTGGGCGTCTACAGCGATTTAACCAAAGTCGGTTTCGTGGGAGACTCGATTCCCGATGAAGTCAAAAAAGTCTTTGATGTTGTCGCCGCTGGCCGCGACGCAGGAATCGCGTGTGTCGAAGACGCTTTTGCCGCTGGCCGGCCGCTGCAAGGTTGGGAAGTAGACCAAGCGACGCGCGACGTGATTGATGCCGCAGGCATGGGACACCATTTCATTCACCGTACTGGCCACAACATCGGCCAAGAGACGCACGGCAACGGAGCCCACATGGACAATCTCGAAACCAAAGAGCAGCGGCTTGTCATGCCACGCACCTGTTTTTCAATTGAACCAGGCGTCTATCGAGAGGACTTTGGCATCCGCAGTGAGATCAATGTCTATGTCGACGCGCATTCAAAAGTTCATGTCACCGGTGGCGTGCAAACCGAGGTGCTGGCGATTTTGGGTTAGCGTTTTCATTGCCTAATGGACAGCGTCAGCGTGTTAGTTTGGCGCGGCGTTTTACGGACCAAAGGTCCAACCATTCACATAGCCTAGGTCGAAGGCCTAGGTGGCTTGTTCCGTAGTTCAACACAGGGCTAACGGCCTGGCAATTAGATTAACGGCCGGGTCGTTGGCCCTTTGTTTTTGGTGAAACCGAGTCCTTGAGCTTCACCCTAGGCTAGGAAAACGGGTGGCCCGTTGACCCGAAAAAGCAAAGCGTTCTTGCAGAAAATGGCAATTGCCGAGACTAAGGCAGACGTA
>CALKXO010000438.1 GCA_938003615.1 uncultured Pirellulaceae bacterium
GAAATGGGCCACGCACTTGGGATCGGCTCTCTGTGGGCGGACAACGGACTTATTCAGCAAGTCGCTGGTCGTGGAGCGTTTCAATATGTGGGTATCAACGCCAGAAGAGCTTATGCAATCGAAGCTGGCGTGGCGGGATTAGGCCGAACAGGATTTGTACCGATCGAACAACAAGGCGGTGGCGGTACAGCTTTCGGGCATTGGGATGACGACGATCCGATTTTCAACTCCATTAGTCGCAATAATCGCATTGAGTTGATGACGGGATTTTTTATTCCTAATACCGAGCGATATATTTCGCGTACTTCGCTCGCTTCGCTGGTAGATCTTCATTACGTGGTCAAAGGATTCAACGAAGATGAACTGATCCCATTTACACGCACGTTGGCAAATCGACTTGTAGGTCCAAATCCAACGGCCGCCAACCGAGGACTTACAGGCTTCAGTAGCAACCCGTTTGGTGCCAACAGAGCACTTAATCTTTCCAAGGCGCCATCGCAAAATCGCGCTAGAGTAAGTATTTACAAGCAACGCAGAAAATAGGATCAGTCGACCCACTGGTTGGGAAGCATCGAAAGACTTAGCGAGAATTCAGGATGAATCAAGAAGTAGCTTCTCTCCACCCAACCGAAGTTTGGACCCGATTCGAGGAATTGAATGCGGTGCCGCGCCCTTCAAAGAAGGAAGAGCGCGTCATCGCGTTTCTGAAGAAGTTCGGTGAGGAACTTGGTCTGGAAACAATCGTCGATCCAGTCGGTAATGTCATCATTCGCAAACCGGCAATGGCCGGTAAAGAGGGCGTGACACCGGTGGTGTTGCAGGGCCATTTGGATATGGTCCACCAGAAAAATTCCGCTACGGAATTTGATTTTGAGACTCAGGGAATCGAGTCGTGGATCGACGGCGATTGGGTCAAAGCCAAAGGAACAACGCTGGGCGCCGATAACGGTATTGGATCGGCTTCGATCATGGCCGTGTTAAAGTCCGACTCGATTGCTCATGGTCCGATCGAAGGCCTGTTTACTATCGATGAAGAGACCGGCATGACCGGCGCGATGCATCTTCAAGAAGGTTTGTTGCAAGGGAAAATCTTGCTCAACACGGACACCGAGGACGAAGGTGAGCTGTGCATTGGCTGTGCTGGTGGCGTCGATTCGACCGCACACTGGAAATATGCTCAAGAAGAAAATAGTAAACCAGCTTACCGATTATCGCTGACCGGCTTGCGCGGTGGCCATTCCGGCTGCGACATTCATCTGGGGCGCGGAAATGCCAACCGGTTAATGAATCGCGTGCTGTTTCATCTAAACCAGTCGGTGCCAATTAGAATTGCATCGATTATTGGCGGTAGTTTGCGAAATGCCATCCCGCGCGAGTCGTTCGCGGTGATTAGTTTCGAGGGTGATAAGCAGGGAGAAGTTGAAGCGGCGTTATCCACGATCGTCGAGCAAATTCAGTCTGAGAGAAAAACGAGTGAACCGGGTTTCAAGATAGAACTGGAACCCACCGAAGACGCAGCGAAAGTGATGACGGGTGAGGATCAGGCGACGCTGCTAAAGCTAGTCTATGCTTCACCTAACGGTGTAGATCGGATGAGCGAAGACATTGAGGGGCTCGTAGAGACGTCGACCAATCTGTCCAAAATAGAAGTAGCTGATGGAGAGGCTTCTTTCCAATTTCTTACACGCTCGAGTGTCGAGACGGCGCGAGAAGAGTTAGCTTTAAGGATCCAAGGTGTTTTTGAACTTGTCGGAGCCGCCGTCACGCATGGCGGACGCTATCCGGGATGGAAGCCCAATTCAGAATCTAAAATTCTGGAGCAAATGAAAGCCGTTTATCAGGAGCTCTTTGGCAAACCAGCGACTGTTAATGCCGTCCATGCGGGGCTTGAATGTGGCATTATTGGTAGCCACTATCCAGGTATGGACATGATTTCGTTTGGCCCAACAATCAAAAATCCACACTCACCAGATGAAAAATGCCACATAGAATCGGTGAGGCTTTATTGGAAGTATCTGGTCGCCGTACTTGAGTCGATCAAATAGCTGAACCTCTCCATTAGCTGAACCTCTCCAGTCGGTAGCCAATCACCGAAGCTAACGAGGACCGTAGTTAGCCCAAGAAGGCCAACGATATTACGCGCGTCTTTGAATCAGCGTTTCATCGGAAGATACATTGTTTTCCAATGCCTCTTCAGCGGATTGGGGTAGCTGCTGTTGTATGTCTTTGAGGATCTGTTGGAGTGTTTCGACTTCGGTGCCACTCAATCTGGCTGACTGAACCATGTAGGTCAGCATCGGAATTGGTCGACCTTGAAAAACGGTGTGCAATAGCTGATCACCGACACGGTCAACACATTCAGCTTCGGTATATTTTGAGCGGTACAGGTAGCGGTTGCCCTTGCGTTGAAAGTCCAATATTCCTTTTTGTACCAAACGATGTAGCAGCGTTTTGATCGTGCCAGCCGACCACTGCGTAGAGGTGGCCAATAGAGAGATAATCTCGCTGGAGGTCACTGGTTCTGACAACCAAACCTCATGCATGACTCGCCATTCGGCGTCCGAGATGGAGGGAGACTCATTCATAGTCAAAAGCGCAAAGAGAAACTGTTTTAAACGGTCGAACGTTAAGATGGATACAGAAAATCAAAGACGTGGTCAAAGGCAAATTTAGCCTACCCGGACAACGGGAACCAGAAAAGCAATATTCGTTTAAACGGACGCAGGCCCTCACAAGAGGAAACTGTTTCCTTTCTTCCAAATCAGGCGTAATAATGGTCGTCAGAGTGCTTCAAAGAAGAAACTGAAATACAAGACAAACCAGAGGAGTCTCGAATGAATGTTTTAGTGCTATCACGTAAATGGAAGCAAAAACGAGTCGCTTTTACGCTAACTCTTGCGCTAATTGTCGCGGCGACCGTGCTGATTGGAGCATCAATGGAGTCGCACGCTGCAGATGGTTTTTGGCGGTCGAATCGATTCAACAGTAGTAGATATCGGTCGACGCCGTCTTGGAATTCCACTCCTAGCTTCAGCACCAATCGAGCCGTTCCAGTAACAGGATACGGTTCGAATCTTCATCGGAATTTTGTGATCCGCCAACAACAGCAACGTTCTCAAGCGGGCGGTTCGTTGATCTATCGCGGAAATGTTCTCTGGCGTCGCTAGTAATGTAATGGAGCAGAAAAAGGCCGCACAGAAATGTGCGGCCTTTCGTCTACTAAAATTTTCCACTTCGATTCTCCTTTGGCGCGCATCGGTCGGCATTAACCAACATCAGCCAGTCGGAGAAGCTACCTTGGAAATACAGGAGTCAAGTTCTCGCTTACGCGCGACTCATTGGTCTCATAAACGTAAACGCTTTCTTCCACGATTACCCGTCGTTCTGATCCGCTTGCTTTCAAAGCACTGCGAACAATGTGCTCACCTTTGGCGACACCGATTGCGGTAAAGGTAAAGGAAAGTTTCTTTCCGGGTTCAACTTGGTTGCTGAGAAACACGATCGAGTTGTTGGCTTCATCCACCACAACGCCCATGTTGTCTTTGGCAACCGCCATCAATGATGGGGGTAGTTCGACAGTCACCTCAACGTCGCCCGCTGACTGGCTTCCTTTGTTGACGACATTGACGTCGAACGTCGCTTTGGATCCGACTTGAACTGGACCGCTGTTATTGGCCATGTCAATACTCAGATCGGCTCGAGAAGCAATCGATGTTTTGAGCATGAATTCAGACTTGCGAGTTTCGTTACTGGCAACAACGATGCGGCAAACCTGTTCGCCAGCTTTGGTAGAGACAGCTTTCAGTTGAATCGTCTCGTTGGAACGAGCTTTGATATTATCAAAATTCCAAGTAAGCGTTTGCGACACTTCGTCCAACTTTGCTTTGCGATTGATAGTAGTAACCGTCATACCACGAGGAATTGCCAATGAAACCAAAACGTCGGAGACGTCGACCTCACCAGAGTTGTCTACTTTGATGGAGTAGATTCCATCCCGGTCAACAAAGTTCATGTTCGGGCCAACAGCAAGTACTTTCAACTCAGGTTGAGAAATTTTCAAAGCTGTGTCGACATTGTTTGCTGTAACGCGATCTCCTTCAGCAGTGAAATCGAGCTTTACCTGCCCAGGTAGCTTGGCCAGTGACTGGATGGTGACGATCAGATTTTCGCCAGGCTTAAGATCTTTTGGTGAACTCATGCCCTGTTGTTTTAGAAACCGTAGTTCGTCAGGGAAGTTACCCTGTAAACGGACTTTTCGAGCCAATCCATCACCGACGTTTTCAATGGATACAACATGAGTAGTCTCATCGCCAATGTTCACCTGCTTGGGACCTTTGACTTTCATCACAAGCTTCGGCTGTCGTACGGATACCACTGTGGTGTGTGCATCGATGACTTGCATTTGCGTGCGGAAGTCCATCGCTACTTTTTCGGTGGGAACGATGCGTACCAAAATCTCGCGTTCCTGGTTCGAAGCTAAGTCCGAAACAGAGTAAGTCAGCTTCCCGTTCTCTTTAGAGGTCGGCGAAGGTTTAGCCGAAATGAATTTGGCGTGGCTAGGGAGGTCGATCACAAAAGCGACTTCCTGCACTGTTTTCGATCCCGCGTTTCTCAACCGAAAATGGATGTCTGTTTCTTCATCTAGATTGACTTCTTGTGCAGAATCGATTTCGACGGTTACGATTGGTGTCGAAGCTGTCTGATTTCTTGCGTTAACGTTTGAATTTTGAGCAACGCCGACTTCTTCGTCATCTTTTACGCGCTTGATCGCTGGAGGGTTACCCGCTGCAGGATGATTGGCAAATGTGCTGTCGTCGGCAATTTTTGGCTCGGTGGAAGCGCGGTTGCCTTCATCATCGATGATTTCAAAATCGACATCCGCCGGAGAAATCGACTTTAGTTTTTTCGAAAACAAAGCGCCAGTCGGAAGCGGCGGTTGAAGTTGATCAACTCCCATCGACGCTCTGCTGGATTGCTTCAGCTGAATCGTCTGCGAAGATTGTCCTTGTGGGACAAAAGCTCCTTGAGCCAAAAGACAGCACGGTGCAAAGCAAGTGGCTAGGGCGGCAGCAATCGATGCTGCTTTAGGTAAACGTACGAAGGGGGGCATCAGTGTTCTCCGACCATAAAAGGACAAATCTTGTAGACGTCTCTTCTATCGGGCAGATAATTGCTAGAATCGATATGCTTTGTCGTTGCAGCCGGATTTTATCCGGAAAAGTCCTGTAAACCACCCAAAGTGACTATCGGCTATGAAGCGCTAAACTGCTAGCTCACCAGTTATCGGCTCGCAAATATTATCGGCTCGCAAAGCGCCAAGTAATTTTCCAACATTTTCATTCTACCAGTGATGGCCATGAATAACCAATTTCAGTTCCGCCTTCGGATTTGGTCCGACCAATTTGGCGTTTGCTATAGAACTGCC
The DNA here is from genome assembly GCA_938003615.1 of uncultured Pirellulaceae bacterium. Taxonomy (GTDB): domain Bacteria; phylum Planctomycetota; class Planctomycetia; order Pirellulales; family Pirellulaceae; genus Mariniblastus. The sequence goes on from CALKXO010000438.1 coordinate 5,426, forward strand.
ATCGTGGTTTCTGTTCTGTTGCTTTCCATATCAGACACCTCATTCATTTTTTCTCAGACCATGCTGCAATACCCGCAAACAAAGAAGCAGGACCAAGTAGACGATTTTTTTGGAGTCAAGGTCACTGATCCCTATCGTTGGTTGGAAGACGATGTGCGGGAATCAAAAGAGGTCGAGAATTGGGTGAAGTCACAGAACGAGGTGACTTATGGATATATAAAAGGATTGCAACATCGCGATAAAATTGAAAAACGTCTGACAGCACTATGGGACTACGAGAAGTATCGCCCTCCTTTCAAAGAAGGCGAAAAGTACTATTACTTCAAAAATGATGGGCTACAAAATCAGAATGTGCTCTACGAATCACTAACCGCAGAAGAGGAAGGGCGCGTTCTGATCGATCCCAACACTTGGTCAGAGGACGGAACGGTAGCCTTGGGTAGCGTCAATTTCAGCGACGATGGCAAATACATTGCGTATGGAGTTCAGGATGCTGGTTCGGACTGGCGAACTTGGAAAATCATGGAAGTCGCTACCGGGCAACTTTTGGAAGACGAGTTGAAATGGATCAAATTTGGCGGAATCAGCTGGCGTGAAGACAATAAGAGCTTCTACTACAGTCGCTATGATGAACCCAAGAAAGAGGGCGAGTTTCAGTCTTTGAACCTTGGTCAGAAAGTCTATCTCCACAAATTGGAGACGCCTCAGTCAGAAGATGTACTGATCTACCGCAACGATGATCAACCGGAGTGGGGTTTTTTGCCCGAGGTATCAGAAGATGGCCGTTTTTTGGTCGTCACGGTTTGGAAGGGCACAGATGATCGCTATAAAGTGATGGTCAAACCGCTCAAAGACGCCAAGGGTCATGAGGTCGAGGAAGCGTTTACGTTTCTGATCGACGATTTCGAGAACGAGTTCACGTTCATTGGCAATCAAGGCCGGCGGCTATATTTCAAATCTGATTTTAATGCGGCTCGTAAGTGCATTCTGACGATCGATCTGGACAAACCAGATCGAGATAGTTGGCAAGTCATCGTTCCAGAAGCAGAACAAGCGATGTCCAGCGCAGCGCTGGTGGGTGATTCTATTGTGGTAGGGTACCTCAAAGATGCAAAGACTCAGGTTAAGCTGTTTGACCTAGAAGGAAATTTCGTACGAGAGGTGCAGTTTCCCGGTATCGGATCGGCAAGCGGATTTGCAGGGAAGCGCAGTTCGACCGAGACGTTCTATAGTTTTTCTAGCTTCAATCGGCCACCAGAGACTTATCACTACGACCTCACGTCAGGGGAGAGTCGTCAGATACGCAAAGCCAAAGTAGATTTCACTGCTGATGAGTTTGAAGTCAGTCAGATCTTCTATTCCAGTAAAGATGGCACCCAAGTTCCAATGTTTCTGGCGCATAAGAAGGGCATAGAGCTAAACGGCAAGAATCCAACATTGTTGTACGGGTATGGCGGATTCAACATTTCGCTGACCCCGGGATTTTCGGTAACACGACTGCAGTGGATGGAGATGGGCGGCGTGTTAGCGATGCCAAATCTCCGAGGCGGCGGAGAATATGGAAAGGACTGGCATAAGGCCGGGACCAAAACCAAGAAGCAAAACGTATTCGATGATTTTATTGCGGCGGCGCAGTGGTTGATCGACAATCAATACACCGCCCCCGAACATCTAGGGATTCAGGGCGGGAGCAACGGTGGACTACTCGTGGGAGCCTGTATGACTCAGCGCCCTGATCTATTCGGCGCTTGTTTGCCAGCCGTTGGCGTAATGGATATGTTGCGGTTCCACAAATTTACCGCTGGTCGATTTTGGACAGATGACTACGGGTGCGCCGATACGAACAAGGAAGAATTCGCTGCTTTATATGCCTATTCGCCCTATCACAATCTGAAACCTGATACGGCGTACCCACCGACACTGGTGACGACTGCCGATACGGATGATCGAGTTGTCCCGGGACACAGTTTCAAATTTGCGGCGCGGCTTCAGGAGGTTCAGACCGGCGAAAACCCGGTACTGATCCGGATTGAGACCAAAGCAGGACACGGAGCGGGGAAACCAACGTCTAAGATCATCGAGGAATATGCCGACATGTGGGCGTTTCTCACTGAACATCTCGGCATGCGGCCGTTCTTTCCCGGTAGCACGCCGTAGCCGAATTTGCAAGGAATCAGGAAGATGCGAGGATAATACCAGTGGTTCACTGCATCCCAGTGGTTCACTCGATTGCAACGGTTCACTCCATCCCAGCCAATCGTCGACTTGCCATGTAGAGTTTTCACCAATTCGACGTAAAATAAATTCCCAACGCCTTCATTGACCAGAAACAATCTGCGAACAAGATTCCATGAGCGAAGCTGACGAACCCCAAACCAACGAAGCACTTGAAGCACTTGAAGCACTTCGGAAAAAAATAGATGATGTTGATCGTCAACTGGTCGACCTGATTAACCAGCGTGCTCGACATGTTGTTGAAGTTGGCAACCTCAAACGCGGCACGGGTGTTCCCATTTACGCGCCCCATCGAGAAGCAGCAGTGCTGAAGAAGATTCAGTCCTTCAATGAAGGTCCAATTCATGACCGTACGCTCGAGGCGGTTTACCGGGAACTAATGAGCGGCAGTTTTGCACTCGAACAACCGTTGCGGATCGGCTACCTCGGCCCTGTAGGAACCTTCAGCCATCTCGCCGCGACCAAGCAGTTTGGCTCCAGCGTCGCATTCGAAGACCTGCGTCAGATAGAAGGTGTCTTCGAAGAGGTTACACGCGGCCACGTGGACTACGGTCTAGTGCCGATCGAAAATAGCACTGGCGGTGGCATCAACGAAACGCTTGACGCGTTTCTGACCTATCACGATCAGCTGAACATTTACGGCGAAGTGCAACTGGCAATCCACTTTTCGTTACTATCCAACGGCAAACCGGAAAACATAAAACGGATCTACTCTAAATCCGAAGCATTTACTCAATGTCGAAATTGGTTGAACACGCAATACCCGAGTGCTCAACGTATTCCCGCCGAAAGTACCGCCGCCGCAGTGAAACAGGCCAAAGAGGAATTCGATAAAGATCCAGAATCGGGTGCTGCAGCGATTGGTTCGGCATTGGCAGGTGAAGTCTATGGCCTTCATTCATTGTTCGATGCGATCGAAGACCGTCAAAGAAATATTACTCGATTTTTGATCCTATCCAAAAGCGAGACTGAAATTTCAGGCAACGACAAGACATCTGTGATGTTCACGACCGATCATCGTCCGGGATCACTGGCCGATGTGTTGGCTGTTTTCAAGCGTAATTCGATCAACTTGACCCATATTGAAAAACGTCCTAGCCGCGAAGTTAACTGGGACTACACTTTCTTTGTCGACATTGAAGGTCATCGAAAAGACCAACGTGTCGCAGAAATTATTGGAGAAGCCCGCGCCCATTGCAAAAACTTTCAGGTGCTGGGCAGTTTCCCAGCATGCCAGAGTGTTTTTTAGTAGATTATTTGAGTTTGATGAACCGCGTTTTACAAATGTTTGTTTTCGCTGCGTTGACTTGCTCAATTGTGGCAATGATCGTCACCACTCCTTGCATGGCTCAGGAGAAACTCAGAATCAACAGCGAAACGGTCGCTGTTCTGAAGTCGCCGTGGAAAGACATAGAGACCTCCTGCAAATCGAATTTGTACGGTTTGCATGTCACCAACAAAGACATCATTTGGGCCAGCGGTGACGACGGAACCGTACTCCAATCCAGCAATGGTGGGGCTTCGTGGAGAACCAGCAAGGTGGAAGATCCTGACTACCCAGACGGGCCATTGCTGTGTGATATTCACGGTTTCGACGAAGCGACAGCGATCGTCATCAGCGCCGAAAACCCGGCTAAAATCTACCGCACGACTAATGGTGGCTTGCGATGGAAAGCAATGTTAGAGTACCCGGGTGACAAGGTCTTCTTTCGATCGTTGTCGTTCTGGGATGACCGACGTGGCATCGTGATGGGAAAACCCATTGATGGTCGCATGCTGATGTTGCGAACGTCCGATGGCGGTGTGGTTTGGAAACGACTCAAAACAGAACATCGGCCCTTGATGAATTTTGGCGAAGCGGCAATGGTCAGCAACGGATCCAATATGGAATCCAAGGGCGAACAAACGCTTGTCGTGGGACTCGGCGGTGCGACAAATGAATCGCGCGCGAATTCACGAGTTCTAATTTCAAAAGACTTTTGTCGATCTTGGGTCTCGGGAAGCGTTCCCGTTCGTCGGTCAGAAACAGGCGGAGTCTACTCCGTCCATTTTGCTACTGAAAAAGATGGCGTGGTTAAGGATGGCGTGGTTATAGGTGGCGATGCCAAAAATCCGAAAGGCAATGATCGTATCTATGCGGTCACCAGCGATGGAGGGCGCACTTGGGGCGTACCAAGTCCAGCAGTACCGCCGTCGGGATTTCGCAGTTGCGTGGCACAGTACGTCGACGGGAACGAAATCAAATTGGTTGCCGTCGGACCTAATGGGAGCGATCTTTCTACAGATCTTGGCAATAAATGGAGGAAGGTATCTGAAAAAGGTTTCCGCGTCGTCAATTTTGCTCCCAATAGCAAAATGGGATTCGCGGCCGGCGATGATGGTCGGATCGCGCGCTGGATCCCGGAATCGGTCAAAACCAAGACTACGGCCACCTCCGGTCAGCGAAAAAAAGGCGTGGCAAAGTAGTGCTTTTACGGGGTGCATCCCAGTTTTTTTAAGAAATTCACAAAAAGTCGCGGGGATCCATCGGACCACCGCGACTTTTCTTTTGTACGACCTTTTGATCTCAGGTATCGTCTCCTGAAATGAACCACAACGCATCCATTGACTGGCCCGCAGCACTCCAGCAGCACGAAAGCTGGTTGAAGAAAGTATTGCGCAGCAGGATCGGGGACGGTCATGCTGTCGAGGACGTTCTACAGGAAGTCGTGGTGGCAGTCTATCGTCAGTTGGATGCTGGCAAACACAATCAGCGTGGAGCCGAAGAAGATCGTGGTCAAAGCAAGTTACCGACCGACCCTGACAAGGTTGGTCCTTGGCTGTATCGCGTCGCTGTTCGCTACGCGATTAATTTTCACCGCAAACAGAACCGCCTGAGCCAAGCAAAACCGGTAGCAGAGTTAGAAGTGGTTTCGTCAGAAACGAGCCCATTGGATTGGATGCTCAACCGAGAATCGAGCGAGAATTTGCAACAAGCCTTGAATCAATTGAGCGCCGGACAGAGGGAAATTCTTATGCTCAAGTTCAGTGAAAACTGGAGCTACCAACAACTGGCACAACATT
>CALKXO010000439.1 GCA_938003615.1 uncultured Pirellulaceae bacterium
CTGTTTTCACATTTTTTCGCGACTTAGAAATAGCCCTAAATCGCTCTCATAAAGGTCACTGATCGGCGATAAAGGTTCACCAGACCAAGAAAAGCACGCGTTTTTTCATGCTTCAACCAAACGGAGCAATCTCAGACGCTCCCAGCGCTACCCTCCCATCAGCGACTTCAATCGCTCGAATTCGGCCGAATTGGAAAAGTGAACCACGATCTGCCCCTTTTCACGGGTGCCCTGCTTGATTTGTACCTTCGTCCCCAAAGCCATCTTTAATTCGGTCTCTAATTGGTCAACGTGCGGCCTACGAGCGCTCTTTCGCGCTGTCGGAGCAATCGAGGCGGCGGCGAGGCTGTCGGAGGAAAGATAGTCCGCCACGAGTTTTTCTGTCGCTCTGACGCTCATTCCCTCCCGCACAATTCGGTGGCAGAAATCAGTTTGCAAATCCTCATCTCCCAGCGGCAACAACGTCCGGGCGTGTCCGGCAGAAATACGCTGTTCACGGACGGCGTCTTGCACTTGACGAGGTAGATCGAGCAACCGAATCAGATTCGCGATTGTCGAACGATCGATTTTCAATCGGTTGGCTAAACTATCTTGCGTACAGTTGTGTTCATCGATGTAGCGGCGGAATGACAATGCTTTCTCGATCGCGTTGAGGTCTTTCCGCTGCAAATTCTCAACAATCGCCAGTTCTGATACTAGTCGATCGTCGGCCGTGCGAATTCGGGCGGGAATTGTCTGCCAATTGGCCTTAATTGCAGCCCGTAATCGCCGCTCGCCGCTGATCAGCTGATACCGGCCATCCACAATCCTGACGAGAATCGGTTGCAGAATATTGTGCTCTTTGAGACTCTCCGCCAAGGACGCAAGTTCGGATTCGCCAAATTCCCGACGCGGTTGAAACGGGTTGTCCTCGATTTCAAACACGCCGAGATTTAGAACATCGCCTTCGGCTGGTTCGCTTGTCTTGTCCGCAGCGGCTATTGGTTTGGGCGTCGCTTGGTTAGTCATGGGATGGACCGGTACCGATGGAGCCACCGTCGTTGGCGTCCTAGCGGCGACACTATCCTCAATGACCTCAACGCGCGGGACTACCGGCGCAGAGACTTGAGCTGGTAATTTTTCTGCCACGGCAACTCCGCCTGAAAGATTCTTTTCAGACATCGAACCACCGGCAACTTCAACCGTATTGAGAAGCGATTCTAAGCCTCGGCCGAGTCGTTTTTTCCTAGTCACGTTCAAGCACCTCCATGCACAATTCTGTATAAGCTCTACTGCCACGACATCGTGGCGCGTAATCGAGAACACTCAGCCCATGACTGGGTGATTCTGCAACCTTCACGTCGCGCGGGACGACAGTATCAAAAACTATTTCTCCAAAGAACTCTCTGACCTCTAAGTCAACTTCTTGGGTTAGGTCGAGAGAATGGTCGTACATCGTCAGAACGATGCCGCCGAAGGTCAGCTGGCCTGGACGTTCCAGCATAACCGATTTAATGACCGAGATCATTTGGGCCAAACCTTCCATCGCGAAGTACTCGCACTGGATAGGCATTAAGACTTCGTCGGCGACCGATAACGCCGCACGGGTTAGCGATCCAAGCGACGGTGGGCAATCGATCAACACGTAATCGTATTGACTGGCGCCATCGACGAGGTGACTCATCACAAGCTCGGCGGACGCCAACTGAGGGGCAGCGGTGGCGGTTGATTTGGGCGACGATTTTGCTGAAGAGAACGACGCACCTCCGATGCTCTCCGCGCCGGACGGGACTGCTAGCACTCCCGAGTCATTGAATGATTTACTGCCCGGTAATAGATGAAATCCTTCGCGGTTTTTCGCGGGAGTTTGGATGGTGGTTTGAAGCGGGACGTCGACGATAAGCGGATGGTTCTGGACCGGTTGAAATCCGCTACCGGTGGTGGCGTTGCATTGCGGGTCCATATCAACCAGCAACGTGCGGTGCCCGCTGATCGCCAGAGCGGCGGCCAGGTTGATCGAGGTGGTTGTCTTTCCGACCCCGCCCTTTTGATTGGCAACACAAATTGTTCGGCTCACGCTTCCGTCCTTGGTCGCAAAAGTTCCACGTGAAAAGGCCATCGTTGGCACAAAGAGAATGTTTCACGCGCTTTTCAATAAGCCTAACCAGATTTCGAATTTGCTCAAATGCCAAAGTCGAAGTGTCAGAATTGTGCGCCAGCAGAAAATTTGATCAAAAGAAGGCCCAAAAATCAGTTCCACGTGGAACTGCAACGGATGTGCGCGAAACCGATCTCCGATCCCCGAAGTATGTTTCACGCCAACGCTTGTGAGCTGTCCGGCCCCTATCCGGGCGCTGTTCGACCCGTATCCGAACGCTGTCCGGATCCCGCGTTACCGTCAAGTTCGCGGGCTCCTGCGCGATGCTGTCTCGCTCAGAAGCAAACGCGCTTATCTTCCGGTGCCGAAATTAGGGCGTGGGTATTTTTCAGGATGCCCGCAGCAACCGTCATGCTGGCGGTTCCACGTGAAACTTGACCCACGCTGCCCACGCGGCATAACGGTTAGCGTTTCGTCGTGGTTAGCGGCTCTTCGCGACTACCGTTTTCTCAATTGGCCCGACATATTCAGATATGCAGAGGCAATGATTGCTTGGCCCGCGGGAATCGTTGCAATGATTCCAACGAAGCATGCAAAGATTCCCATGAACATCACAAGAAAGGCAACAAAACCAACTGGTATGCTGGTCAACATATTCATGCGACCGACGGCGATCCCTTTAGAGAGCGCTTCTCCGAGTGGCAGGTCGGTATCTGCGAGCAGGAAGTACACGGGCCAAGTCAACAAAGAAACCAACATAAACGCGACAAACAAAAATACGAAGGCAATGACCACGCCAATGCCAGCCTCTTGGTTGCCACCTTCCAACAAAACTGCCGCAACGAAAGCAAAGCCGCCGCCAACCATGGCAAAAGGGATAAGCAACATAAGGTAGAAGAGAATTACCACCGGCATTTTTCTGGCGTTGGTGAACAGCATCGCATACTCGGTTCGTTGGCCGCGGCAAAGATTGCAGATCAACTTAGTGCAGCCAAGGTTTAGCCACAGCTGGACGAGTCCGGATATGATCACGATGACGGCAAGACCGACTGCTAGCATGACTGGGCTGCCTCCAGCCTCGAGCGCCGCCTGAAGCAATCCTTGGAGAAAACCAAAGCCATAGTTAATACCCATCATCGTGCCAGAGACCGCTAGCAGTATTCCGAAGTTCTCGGTCCATTTGTTCCAGCCGTGCGAAATGCAGAAGCCAATGTCGCCGGACGTAGGGACGATCTCTCCGGAAGTCGTAGGGCCTGTGTTGGGATTGTGGGGGCTGAGGGTTGGCGCATAGGGATTCAAGTCTGCGGATGCGTCAAGGCCTTCGCTGGGCTGCTGAAACTGCGCAAACGGGTCTCTAGGAGTCGCTGTTGTTGATGCTGAGACACCTGCCGCCGCTCCTAAAGACGAGAACATCTGGCTGGCCATCGTCCATTGGTTGCTACCAGTCTTCTGCAGCTGGCAGTTCGGCGTGATGCGCCCTTCTCCCAGCCACTCTTGGAGCGTTGCCGCATCTGCGGGCCCAAATACATCGCCATTGACCGCAGATTTTACGTTGTATGTCTCACTACCGTCATTGGATCCGCCAACGGTAGGCGTTGGAAATCCGTCGGCAGCCACCGTCGGGACAGTGTTCAGATGTCCACATTTATTGCACCGCCCTTTTTTGCCGGCGGCACTATCGGGGACTTTCAAGTTCTTCTGGCAGTTTTCACAGACAAATTGGATTGGCATCGAGACTTTCCGTCGGGTCGAGTTGGGAAGTAGTGAGATACTTGGCTCAAGAACCCACGGGTGCATGTCAGGGATTGCAATTTCATGCGGCTTGGCTTTCGTAATTTCTTCTTAGTTTTTCTGCTCCCGGTCGCCTCGTCATTGCCCTGACGAGTCGGTCGTCGTCGCATAGCGCGGCCGCACGGATTTGCAGAAT
>CALKXO010000440.1 GCA_938003615.1 uncultured Pirellulaceae bacterium
CCTAAAGGCGGGCGAGAGAAAGGCGGCGAGGGGATCATCAACCCAATCGCAGCAATGCAAAAAGGAATGCAAGTCGCAACTGGATTGCAATTTCAACTGGACCATATCGACTACACGAAACCCAATTTTGTTCACGCAGACATGAGCCCCGACGAATTCGCCGAAAGCATGAAGGAAAATGAAGAAAGTATCGGAGGCTACGCGCTGCGTGCAATCGGCCAAAGCATGGCGATGCAGGCTTCGGGTAAAGGCGACCAATCACTTAGCATGGTGATGGCGATGTTTTCAAAAAACAAGACGATGCGAGTTCGTCGCGCCATGGCCAAACAGATTCACGACATGGAGTCGGGCATGATCATTTTTGAGGGCAAAAACGGGTCGACGATCATCGATCATCGCAATGCCAAGTGCATGGAGATTCTCCGCCGCGAAATCGAATCCGGAAAAACAAGCATTGGCATCTTCTACGGTGCGGGCCATCTCGCGGATATGGAGCAACGCATGTTTAGCGATTTTAGCGCGAAACGCGGCGGCCAGTATTGGTTGCCAGCTTGGAAATTAACGAAGCGCGAGCAGCCAAAGTAACCGCGACGATTCTGACAATATTTCAGCTCGACTGCCGAATACTCATAAGACGTACGGCGACTGTAGGACCATCTCACAAGAAATTTTGAACTAAAGGAATATTAATTCATGGCTGAATCGCCCCAGAAGTTGAAGCCCATCGTTCTTTATGATCACCTGCCTGGTATTCTGGCTGGCTATCCAGCACTGCTGTTTTTGTTGATAGCTCTATTTTCGTACTTTCAATGGTTCGATAAGCACATGATGTTCTGGATCGGACTCTCGATCATGATTTTGTGGTACGTCGCGTTCCGATTCAATCTACCCAAAAGCAAGTTTATTATGCTGGTCGGCCTGCTGGGAACGTTTGTTGGTATCCCAGTGGTTCTTGAATTGGCAAATATTATCAGCCCCTTTTCATGGGCTGCCGGCCGGTTAGGGCAGCTGGCGCCCGAAGTAAATACGGGCGCTTGGGTTGTGATGGCTCTTGTTTTTGGAGTCATCTGGTTAGGCAACTTCATCTGGAGCCGCACTCACTTGAAAGTCAAAATCGACGAATCGGGACTTACCGTTAACCGCGTCGGCGGCAAGGGCGAACGATTTGAGCTGATCGGTTTGAAAACCGAAAACGAGCCGCTAGATTACCTTGAGCTGTTTCTATGCGGCGTTGGTTCGCTGTCGCTAAAAACAAGAATGAACAAGCCGATCTTTAAGATGGACCGCGTGATTGGTCTTTATCCAACGATCTGGTTTCCCTTTTTCAAAAGCAAATTGGCTCGCATCGAAGAAATGCTCAGCTACCAAGGCAAGGTGGTGTCGGTGGACAAACAAGATCGCTTGGACGCAGCCGAAGCCGCAGATAGTACTGACGATGACGAACTATACGATGACGAGGCGGTCGACATGGATCTTGATGAAGGCAACCAAGATATCAAGTAGGTGCAATCACACGACAGACCACAGCGAACTAAGCCCTGCTATGAGCGGTCCCCTTCAACCCTACAGTTCCGTTTTTGAGTACCACCATGAGGTCACGGAACCGGACATCGATGCGATGCACCACGTTAACAACCTCGAGTACCTACGGTGGACGCTACGTGCCGCACACGGGCACAGCAAAGCGGTGGGTTGGTCAGCTGATCGTTTTCGCGCCTATGGTGCGGGCTTCATCGTTCGGTCCCACAATATCAAATACCGCTCACCGGCGCTACTGGGGGATCATGTCACCATCAAAACATGGGTCAAGGAACTCAATAAAGTCTCATCGATTCGCAAGTACCAGATCATTCGATCGTCAGACCAAAAACGTTTGGCGGACGCGGAAACAAACTGGGTGTTCGTCGACTTCCAAACGACCACGCTCCAATCGATTCCTGATGAGATTCGATCAGCTTTTGCGAAGTCCTAGAGGAGCCGTTGTCACCAAATGACACTCTCTTGAGCCATGTCCTCTTCAACGTGATGTTGTGCTCTGATGATCTAAAATAAGATTTCCTACCATCAATAACGATTTGTCTGCAGCAGAACGAGCGATCAGGCTCGGATTGTTTTAACGCCGGCTTCCTTTAACAGACGCTCGTGTGCTTCACATTCTGTTCCCGGATTAAATATTACGCGGTTGGGAACTTTTGCAATTAAGTCGTCACGGATTGACTTCTGGTTTTCCGGATTGAGATAGCGCGTTACCGTATCGACAGCATCAGTAATATCGGTGACGCGCTTGCTCCCGATCGCATCTCCGATTTTGCGACCATGTTGAGTCACTGCGTAGCCCCGACAGCCATGGGCGGCGAGACGGTGGCAGGCAAGATTTGATGGTTTTTCAACGTTTTCGCTGGCGCCGCTAACTGCCACTATCTCCATTGTGTTCTCCTTGATTTTCAAAATTGATGAAAGGACTTTAGGGCAAGTTACCAACAACGACCTTCTCGCTTCCCGATGGCTATGTGATCTACGATCCAGTTTTCAGGTTTTCACGACGACCTTTATCGCACGATCGCCTACGAGCTCATTGCTTACTGACAAAGTCCGCCACTGCCGCGCAGAGCATACGCAAATCCTGCTCCTCGATCACAAAACTCGGGGCCAGATAGACCACATCGCGCAAGGGACGGACGAACGCACCCTTGTATCGGAAAAATGCCATCGCGGCATCGACATCAATCATCGAATCCAACTGAACTGCACCAACGGCTCCTTTGATCCGGACATCGGCGACCCGATCCTTTTTCTGCAGTGGCTGGAGTGCGTTCGTAAGGATCTTTTCGATTTGCTTAACCTGCCGCAGACATTGTGCGTCTGAACCTTGCTCGAATAAATCAAGCGATGCATTGGCTGCGGCACACGCCGTTGGATTGCCCATATAGGTCGGCCCGTGCATCAAAGCATGCGCTGACTTGCTTGAGTGGAATTGCTCGTAGACTTTCGGGGATGCAATTGTGGCGGCAAGTGGCAGCGTACCGCCTGTGAGCGCTTTCCCAACGCACAAGATGTCTGGCTTAACCCCCGACTGCTCAACGGCGAACATCGAGCCGGTACGTCCAAACCCTACTGCGATTTCGTCCGCGATCAAAAGCAGTTCCCATTTTTCGCACTCCTGAGCAATGAAAGAAATCGCCTTAGCCGAATGCATACGCATCCCTGCCGCCATTTGCACCAACGGCTCAATAATCACTCCAGCAAGCTCACGATGGTGCTGCTCTAACCACGCTGAAAAAAACGCACGTTGCGTTTCGGTTTCAGGAACCGCCGCCTGAAACTGCTCGATCAGGTACCCCTTAAAGTGGGAGTGCATGCTATCTTCTGCATCACATACGCTCATCGCACCCGTGGTATCCCCATGATATGCACCTTGGAAACAAGCAAATCGTTTTCGTTCTGTAGCGCCTTGATTAATCCAGTACTGCACTGCAATTTTAAGTGCGACCTCGACCGCGACGGAGCCGCTTTCAGAAAAGAAGCACATTGCATCTTCGCCTAACGTCAGTTGAGCGAGCCGTTTGGCGAGGCGAACGGCCGGCTGGTGAACAATACCACCTAACATCACGTGCGGCACTGATTTCACTTGGCGGACAATCGCGTCGATGATGTGAGGATGGTTGTAACCATGACAGGCCGTCCACCAAGATGAAATTCCATCAACCAATTCTTGCCCATCGGCCAACTTCAGGCGAACCCCCTCCGTGCTCGCCACCTCGATAGGGTCACCCGCCACCTTCATCTGGTTGTAGGGCAACCAGAGATTTTTTCTGTCTTTGAATTTCAAGGAAACGGCTGTTCTATTAAACGTCTTCAGTTTCGACTTCTTCAGTTTCGACTTCTTCATCTGCTTCGCCGGCAGCGACGATGAACTCCTCCTCGACCGATTGGCGATAGTCTTCCATCGCCTCTTTCAATAGATCAGCATTCTCTGTCAATTGATAGCGTTGAGCAGACGAGAGAATAGCGTTTTTAACCAACGGCGTCAGCTTCTGATCGACTTCACCGTTGGAGCCAACAACAAGATCCATCAAGGACACCGATAAATAGGCGTCTTCCATCTCTTGGCCGGGAATTCTACTGACATTGTAGACTGCAAACTTGGTGGCCTCGTCCGATTTAGGGATAGGAATCTCCAACAGCTGATCTCCCAACCAGTATCAACGGGAAATGAGTCGTTTTATCTTTCGGTCGCCTAACACCCGTTTGATGAAACATTTATATTGTGAGCTTGGTAGAAATCGCATTCAAGGCGATGCGAATCTAATTGCGAAGATTTTGCCCAAGCAATCAATCCGCTAACCTTTCTTTTTTCTTTCCTCCAACGACGCACTGGCCGTCTTTCCATCATGAACCAGTCGCTGAAAGCTTGTCATTGTTGCGGATTGATCCAGCACACACCGCCCGTCGACAGTCGACAACTTGCGGTGTGCTGCCGCTGCTCAAGCAAACTCTGCCACTCGGAAAATCGTCTCAAGTCAGCCAGTCGCACAGCTGCTGCGGCGGCAGGTGCCTTTTTCTTGTTTTGGCCGGCAATCCTTTTGCCAATTTTGCGTATCGAACAGTTGGGCATGTCTCACCAGTCAAGCATTCTAAGTGGAATAATTGAATTGTTTCGGCATGGTAACTACTTCGTTGGTGGCATCGTCATGTTGTTTTCGATCATCTTTCCATTGTTGAAAATTGCATTGCTGTTGGAACTCAGTTTACTGGAGATTTTTCATCGCAAGCACAAAGCGTTCACGCTCAGAATGATGGAGCACCTAGGAAAGTGGAGCATGATGGATGTGATGCTGTTGGCGTTTTTGGTGATGCTGGTCAAGCTTGGTGACATGGTGGAATTCAGCTTCGGACCTGCTATTTTTGCGTTTACGTTTTGTGTGGCGATGAGCATGCTGGCTTCGCTTTCGTTTGACCCACATGCCATCTGGGAGGAATAGTCGGTTGAGTGACTCGAAAAATACGGACCATGACAACAGCAATGCCCCTAGCTTTCCGGAGGCGCGAATCGTGGACAAACCCGCGACCGCATTTGGATTGACTCGCCTCTGGTGGTTGGCCGTCGCTTGCTTACTTTTGGCGATCGGATTGGTCATTGGGTCGATGCCGCCGCAAGGGACTCATATCACGATTTCTTTTCCCGAGGGACACGGGCTCAAGGCAGAAGATGCCGTAAGATACCGAGGTATCGACGTCGGAAAAGTGGAATCCGTTCAGCTAACCTCCGCGCTGGACAGCGTCAACGTGAACGTCACGCTACTACCCTTTGCCCAACAACTTGCGGTCAAGGGATCGAGGTTTTGGATCGTACGACCGCAGTTGAGCATCTCCGGCGTGTCAGGACTCGAGACAGCCGTCGGCAACAAATACATCGAAGTGATTCCGGGGCTCGCCGATTCGCGTTCCGTCAATCATTTCAATGGTTTGGCTCAACCACCTGCAGACAGCACGTCCGCAAATGGTATTGAAATCTTGCTCCAGTCTGATGCACGTTACAGCGTGAGTCGCGGGGCGGCAATTCACTACCGTGGCGTTGATATTGGGCGTATTTTGGCTGTCGAACTCTCGCCCGATTCGCGACATGTCGAGGTGCGCGGAAAGATCGATGAGGCCTACCGGGCGCTTGTTACCACTGAAAGCAGATTTTGGGCTACCGGCGGCGTCGATGTCGATTTCAGTCTACGCGACGGGCTGAAACTGGAGACCGAGTCGTTAGACACCCTCGCCAGAGGTGGCGTTTCCATGCTTGTCGTTGGCAGCGGTAAAGCGGTCGCGCCTGGTCATGTTTTCCCACTGGCGAAATCCGTTAATGAGGACTGGCTGGCCAAGGGAGACCAATTCCGAACGACCACCGCAGAATTGAGAGGATGCGTTAATCTAGAAGCTATTTGGAAAGAGAAAGTCCTATTTCGCAATTGGGACAAGACACAACGATTTTCGGGAATCGCTATTGTCAATGCTGACAGCCAACACGGCGTGGTAATTCCAACGGACGTTCTAGAGTCGAAGAAGGATGCGGTAGAAAACTCGTTTGAAATTCAACTGATCGCCGCCGACGGTCGCCGTATCCCGATGGACACGAGCAACATTTCGCCGGACTCCCCGGTCGTCACATTGGCGCTTGAAAGTGACACAGAAGACCCAATCGGCACCGATAGCGTTTCGCCGACTTCAGCGCCGGCGCAGGCAATTGTCGTTCGGAAATCAGCCGAAAATCAAGTGTATTTGCACTTGCCAATCGCTGAATCTGAAATCGGCTTGGTTCAGGAAGGCGATGTTGAGCTTTGGAGGCTAAACAATTTCACCGGCGACCGAGCGGTTTGGCATGGATGTCCGGTGCTAATGGCTTCCGACAGTACGCTCGTTGGCATGCTGTTGGTCGACGAGAAAGGTCCGCGTGTTTATCTGATGAAGTGATTTAGGCGTTTCAGATTTAACCTAAATCGCTGTAGCAACATAGAGTTCATCGACTAAGCCGTTTCGCCGGAACTCTTCCACTTCATCGCGCGCTGGAGAGGCTCAATACGCAGTACCACTTCGCCATTTTGAAAAATGCGAACCGTGCCGGATGACTGACTGACCACGACCGCGATCGCATTTGTGTTTTTACTAATTGCCGCTCCGGAGAAGTGCCGCGAGCCAAGCCCTTTGGTCATCGTGATCTCCACCGGCGATGTATCGATGATGCGACCGCTGCCCTCGACCGTTCCGTCGGCAGCAATCACGAACATCCCATCCAATTGGGCAATTTCCTTAATACCTTCGCGCGTCCTGCGATCGAAAATATTTCGTTCCTTCCGGGTGTATCCTTTAACAAAATCAAACCCACCCGACCGGCTCTCTTTAAGTACCTTGGTGTGGTCACCGACAACGAACATCGTACCGACAGGATTACCCTCGCGTCCTTCACGCCCGATGGCGACCGCCGTATCGACCACCATTTTCAAGGTGTCGAGCGGCACCTTGGTTTCTAACTTCCGTAAGTCACGCGCCGTCAGTCTTCCCAATCGTTCGGTCAACCGCAGCACGCTGATGGTATCAATTTCTTCGTTATCAAAACCACTATAAACGGTCACGACCGTTGATCCACTTTTGATGAGATCTGCGGTAACCGCGTCCAGCACAGCTTGGGTCAACTGGTTCTGCGCTGAAATTTCTGGCATTTCGACTTGAATGAACGCGACCTCAGTCTTCTCACCTGCTTCGATGATCTTTTCTGAAGTCGTGGCTACGATCACTGGACCGATCGGAGACGCTTTTTTGTGAAGCCTTGCCCACGAGACAGCTTTATCAAGCAGCACCAGAATGGCGTCCGCGTCGATCGCCTTGGCAAGTTTTACGGCAGCATCAACGTGAGCAAAAAATGGCTTTTGGCTCTTAAGTGTTGACATCGATGCGCAAGACCATGGCGTTGAGTGTTAAGAAAATCGTCTAGAACTGAAACCAAGTTCCTAACGTTTAATGCTCTATAATTTACGGGTAAGCCTCTTTTTTTTCAACCAGCCTAGACTATCGAAAATCTCCAGATGTTTCCGGAACTTGTTTGGCGGTCCGCTCGACTGAACTCTGGGGCGACAGCCTCCCTGCTGGAACCGTTTCAACGCCTCGAACGTACTCCTGCCACGCAACAATGTTCCTGCCTAAAGGCTCACCAGTGACACGTTGGAGGGATTCAGCAGCTCGCACCTGTAGGGCCGGATCACGATCATTCAGCGAAAGAGAAAGGGCATTGACCGAGGATCGCCCCGGAAAATTCCCAAGTGCTTCGGTTGCGGCTAGCCGCACATCGATATCCGTATCGCTTCCAATGATTTCTTGAAGTTGAGGAACTGCCGATTCCGGCGACACCATCTTCCAAGCCGCAATCGCAGCCAAACGAATATCCTTGTCGTTGTCCTTTGATGCCTTAGTCAGGGTTTCGACTGATGTTGGACAATTCAGTCGCCCCAGAAGCTTGACCGCGTGCAGTCGCATCAGCAAAACTTTGTCGCGAAAAACGATATCTGAAAGTGCCAGTGCGGCTTCTTCTTGGACGTTAATCGAAGCATTGGCAGATTGGGCCACCACGTTCTCCATCCGTCGCTTACGAGTAAACAACGTGTCAGCAATTTTCTCTTCTTCGGCCCACTGGCTGCGTACCCAAGGGTTGTAGTGCCCCGCTCGCCAAAGGGGCCCTTCGGCACAACCTGACAATGGATAGATCAAGCCGACCGCCAAGAACAGCATCACCGAACGCAGTGATCGTTCGGAATAGGCTATCGCTTTCGTTTGTTTTTGCAGACAATTACGAGTATTCAAAGGACTCACCCCAAGGTAGATATAGACTCGTTTGACGGTACAGAATTCTTTAGAATTCCAAAAGTGCAATCTCGCTAGCAGGCCAAGAGTGTCTTCAATCTTTCATGAAGGTTGATTCGATTGCAAATGATAAAAAGCTTCCTTCCGGATCCTGCCTTAGCCCTCTGCCCGCAAAGACTTCGTGCTCCAAACTCGCCTGACACAGAATTCAAAGCATAAAAAAACACCTGCTACCTTTGGCGATGAAGCGTGGTAGCAGGTGTTGACCGTGTCTCTTTGCTAGGAAACCTCAGATCTCCTGAGTTGCCTCAGCTTCGATTGCTCGAGGGCCAACCTTACGCCCCTTCTGGTCCTCTTCGTAGTACTTGCCCACGCCGTACCCCTGGCCGTAGCCGTAGCCGTAGCCGTAGCCGTTGTACGAGTAACCGGCACGGTAGGCACCATAGGTGTACTGGCTTCCGTATCCTGATTGAGCACCGACGCCGTTGACCACTAGGCCAATGCAATTGGCACCAATATTCTGCAGCATTTCGGCCG
>CALKXO010000441.1 GCA_938003615.1 uncultured Pirellulaceae bacterium
ACTGACGAGCAAATGTCAACTCGCGTACAATGAAGCAAAAGCAACCTGAAGCAATCGGGCCGCAAAAAAACAGGTCCAAAAGATTTTTGCACCGCCACCCGCAGGGTCACTACCAAAGGTTTCAGATTTTATGTTAGTTCATTTCATCCTCCCCCTTCGCCAAGCTTCTTGACGCAACCCCCTTATGTTTCCCCACTCTTTCAGATTCCTCGGCGTCGACGAACGGTACTTAGTAGTAATCCGAGGCTCAAGATTGCGAAGGCTCCAGGCTCAGGAACTGCTATCGACCGAACCAGAGCGATATTACTTCCCCCCCCAAGTGCTACTCCTAAATCCCCGCCACCAACTGAGGCAGAGTAGTCATAAACAAGCATGTATGCTCCAAACACATCCCCCTGAGCTGCGTTGAAGAACTGGCCAGTACTAGTTAGCGTGTCGAAAAGAAGTATGTCGCCATTGAACGAATTAAGGTTGCTGGCATTAAGGAAATTAAGCGTTGCGCCAGTGACATTGGTGTCACCAGCAACATCAAGACTGAAATCATTGATGCTGTTGTCGTCATTGAAATCGAAATTCATATCAAACGAACTCTGATTTCCAAAGAAATCACCTGAAATATTAATATCAGTTTCGGCGCCGCTGACGGTGAACGCACTATCCCCCGTGCCGACCATGAAATCCTCATTTACGAACAATCGTCCGTTACGCAAGTTGACGATACCGCTACCATTTCCAGACGCGCCCAGCAAAAGGTCAGAGCCGACATTAACCACCGCTCCGCCATCAATGTTCAACGTACCACTCGCTGAACCGGTTCCATTGTTCAATCCCAACTCAAGGTCTAGGTTGACATCCAACACTGTCCCGGCGCGATCAACGTTTACTATTCCTGTAGCAATCTGTGTTGACGACACATCATTCTCCGATTGGACCCCAACTTTAAGGTTGTTGGAAGTGAAAACTTCCGTAGCCCCCAAGTCCGTAGGTAAGCCAACGTTTAGCACTCCCGTTCCCTTAGCCGCATTGTTACGACCTCTGCTCTGGGAGTTGGTTCGACCGACCACAATTTCTTCAGCGCTGACACTCGCACCATTCACGTTCAACGTTCCCGTAAGTTCTCGACTGTTGCCTGTGACGCTCCCAACCACAATATCGTTCGCGTCCAAAATCAACGTTTCTCCGGTGGCTTTGGGCGCTATTTCAGCAGATGCGACACCGTTGAAGCTAGCGCTCGTCTGCCTATTTGTGTTCATCACACTGAAAAGATCGAGATTTAATTCTTGGTCGTTTCCGCTCAATGAAAATCCGTTCTCAACATTAATTCTGAGATCAATTGCCTTGCGGGTTGTCATATCTGCCCTCACGAATTCAGAATCGATGTCACCACTTAACTCAAATACATCGTTGATTGAATTAACAGAAATGCTCAAGTCAGATGCGCTAACGGTAGCCTCACTAACAACGTTACCCTGGACCTTCAGAGTGGCGGTTTGGGCATTGTTTCCTGAATCTAAGATTACTTGGGCGTCAAGGTTTGCTCCCCCTTGGATGGCACCCAGAGTCAGATCCCCCGCGATGGTGAGCGCACCAGAGTCACGTATTGCGAGTTGCGTTTCCCCTTGCGTTACACCAACGACACCATCAGCACTATCAGCACCGCCAACTTTCAGGCCACCAATAATCCCTGCATCGTGTTGCAGCCGAACTTGCTGCCTTAGTCTTCGGGGGAAGGGCGATCCGTCTAACGGCCTGTGGTTGCGGATGTTGACGATATCGCCCACTGCTCCAGGCCCCATATCTGTATTGTTGTTGCTACCCGGATTTCTAGGCGCGTCACCAGCTCCTGTTGACCAGAAATTCGCATTTGTCTCACCCGCTCCCCACAGAGCACCACCGTTGTTGCCAGTGCCTTTCCATTCATAGGTCGTTTGAGAGTAAGCGGGCATGACGCACACAGCGCCTGTGGCGATAACCCCCAAAATATTCCCGAAAGCTATTGTCAAATGCCCGAATAATCTTGCATTGCTCATATACTGATGATCCTCAACTTTGAACTTGATGGAAACGTTCTCACCTACGCTCGTGCTTTACCGAGGTACAGAATCGAACGGGAGCCTAGCGACTAGGCTAGATCTTGGATTGACATAGTACTCAAAAGTTCTTAGTAAAGCGATGCATGATGCGTTTTTTTAGAAGATATTTTCTCGGTGATTATGGAGTAGAAAGAAAGGGGACGCAGCGGGCAGGCTGCTTGTTTTTCCTCGGCCTACCTCTGGGACGCATGGAGGATTCGATGCCTAGTTTTTTGCAGTCTTTGTTTTCCAATGGTCTTTCCCGTAAGGTTGCCCTCGTGATATGCACACTTGCAGGGCCTCGCGTTCGATTTTTGAACGTGGCTGGTTGACCCAGTTCAGCCGGCCCATGCGACGTTTTACGGGACCGGCACCTAGTCGAGGAGTGGCGGTGTCCTTGGGAGGGGTGCCGACTGATGACCATGGCCAGTTTTGAGCTTTCCGAACAGGGATGGACTTTGACCGAACAGGATTACGTTCCACGTAACGCATCACCGTTAGCAAATGACTGTCCTCCTGTACCGGAAACGACTTGAATCGACCTTGCCAAACGTGACCACTTGTTTTGTAGTGACGGTAGTGACGGTAGTGACGGTAGTGACTGTAGTGACGGTAGTGACGGTAGTGACGGTGGACATGCGATGTGGACAGCCATTGCATCCACTTGCTCAGATCGTCATCAGTCTTGGGCCAAAGCACCAAATTGAAAGGGTTGGGAAGCAGGCAATACGAAAGGAGCCGCATGGGTGTTCGTTCACTGACCTCGTGTGTTAATTTCAGAAACGCGGCATAGTCGCCTGCTTTGTGAAATACTTCAGCACGCCCATTGCCTCGATTCAATACGTGGTAGCAGATGTTGGCAAGCGAAATCCTTGGTTTTCGAGTCGTTCACAGAGTCTAAAGAAGAAGGAGCAAGCCGAAGTCAATATGTAGCCCGCCCCCTTATTGTTGACGACCCCTTATTGTTGACTTGGTAGAAACTTTGGCCCCCTCGGTGAAATTTACGCGGCGATCCCGAATCAGAGGTGACTTGGCTTTCGTTAAGACCGGCATTGTCAGCCGACTGTTGATCGACGTCGACGTCCTGAAAGCATTCCATGAAGTTGGAAGAACTACTTTCAGTGCTTTACAGTAAGAACGCGGAGGAGTGAACGCTGTCGCCTCAGTACGTCTATCCTTCCTGCTCTTAAAGAAATCGATTGACCAACTTACGACCAGTGATACTCATTGGGAGTTCGGTCAATTCGCCCGCCGTACACCAGCGCGTTTCAGTTGATTGCTTCTTCAAACGACCGCTGACAGATTTTGCCTCGTAGCAACTGAGCCGAATTCGATACTTTGTGACTGCATGGCGAATTGGTTTTCCAACAACCTCCAGTTTGGCTTTCAGTCCCGTTTTGATTGCGAGTGTTTTGCCAAGATTGCTACAGATTTGTGTTTCGTTCTTTTGATGATCGATTTGGTATCTTGGGAAATCCCACAGCCCCGTCCAACGTTCGTCGCTGCCGCAAACACGTACCAGCCATTTTTGCTGTCCGCTAATCTTTTTCGACACCAAAATGGCCGCCTCATGCAGATCTTCGTACGCGATCTTCTTCCCCTTGGCCGGAATGGTGGATTGCAGGCCTTTGACAAACGTCGGGCAGATCTTCTGAATGGGACACGCTTCGCACTGCCACGTTTTAGGCTTACAGACCTCGCTGCCCAATTCCATTAATGCTTGGTTGAAGTCACCGGCTCTTTTGGCTGGCAGAATCGACTCCGCGAATTCCCAGAGAACTTTCTGGTTGGCGGACGTGCGCGGGTCAGATTTCATCTCCAACAGTCGAGCATACAGACGGATCGTGTTGCCCTCGAGGATGGGCAGTTTTTGATCAAGTGAGATCGAAAGAATGGCACCCGCAGTGTATTTGCCAATTCCGGGCAACGCCAAAACAGATTCAAAATCCGTGGGGAACTTGCCGCCGTGTTCCTCGACCACTTGAACCGCCGCCGCGTGCATTTGGCGGGCTCGGCGGTAATACCCAAGCCCTTCCCACAACTTCAACACTTCACTTTGGTCCGCGGCTGCCAGTTTCTTAACCGTTGGGAAACGCTTCATGAAACGCTTGTAGTAGTTGACGACCGTGGCAACCTGAGTCTGCTGCAGCATGATCTCGCTGACCCAAATACGGTACGGCGATCGTTTTTTTCGCCACGGCAAATCCCGTTGGTTGACGTCAAACCACTTCAGCAGATTTCGACGTAGAAGAGATTTGGATTTTGAGTCAAGCATCGTGTAACGCGCTCATTGTTGTTTTGGCTCGGTGTTAGCTTTATCTAGAGTTTAGCGGGATCAGAATCTAACTACGACGGCCCCTCCGGGGCGGAATTGTTTGGGCACAACGTTCTCGGGGCTTCCGCCCCGAGCTAATTGCGTCGGCCCCTCCGGGGCAAATCGGAACCAACAAACGCAACCTCCACTCGGGCGAACGGCAACAGATAGCTCAACCTCCACCCGGGCGAACAGGAACAGATAGTCAGATCTCCACTTGGTGAGTAATGAACAATAATGCGAACTCCGCCGAGTAAGGCAAGAATCGGTCACGCGATCTCTATTGGGGCCGTCATCACTTGCTCCGGAGGAGCTTGCGTTATTAGCTCGGGGCGGAAGCCCCGAGAAAACCAGCCCCCGAGAACAGCCGCCGAGAAAACCAGCCCCGGAGAACAACCGCCTCGGAGGGGCCGCCGACCTGTCCGTTACTTGGCGACGAAGTTGACGAGCCGATCTGGAACGACGATGGTTTTGACGATCGTTTTTCCCGCCAGCAGCTCGGCGATTTTCTCGTCCTCCAAAGCCAATTTTTCAAGTTCGTCTTTGGGCGTTCCGGGCGCAACGTTGATGCGTGATTTAATCTTGCCCAGCACCTGCACCGGAATCTCGATCGTCGATTCGACCGTGAGTGCTTCATCAAACCGCGGCCATGGCGCGTATGCCAAGCTTTCCTGATGTCCCAACAATCTCCACAGCTCTTCTGCAATGTGCGGCGCAAACGGCGACAGCAACAAGACAAACGGCTCCATCACGCTTTGCGGGCGTTGCTTTTGTTTCGTGAAGAAATTGACGAACTCCATCATGCGCGCGATCGCAGTGTTGAAGCTTAATTTCTCGATGTCTTTCGAGACGGCTTTAATGGTCTGATGCAGCACGCGTGTCTGATCTTCGGTTGGCTCGAAATCACCAACCGCCGCGTTAAGTGCTAGAGCTTCCTCGTTCTGATCGTCGACCAGCAATCGCCAGACGCGGTCAAGAAAATTCTTCACGCCGCTAACCCCCTTCATGCTCCAAGGCTTCGCTTGTTCCAACGGTCCCATAAACATTTCGTATAACCGCAACGAATCAGCGCCGAAGTCTTTTACGATCACGTCCGGATTGACGACGTTGCCGCGACTCTTGGACATCTTATGGGCTCGGCTATCGATACGAATGGACGCGTCTGATTTCAACACAAATGACTCGCCCGATTTTTCGACATCCGCCGCATCGACTTTGATCAAATTAAGCGCTTCACCGGCTTTGTTGATCGGCTTACGTTCCTCGTCACGGGTAACGTCTTTGGAGGAAACCCATGCTCCTGATGAATCTTGGTAACCGGTAAATTCTACATCCCCAAGGATCATGCCTTGGTTCACTAGTTTTTGAAACGGCTCTTTCGATTGCAGGTGTCCACGATCAAACAACACCTTGTGCCAGAAACGCGCGTACAACAAATGCAGCACCGCGTGTTCGGCGCCACCGATATACAGGTCCACCGGCATCCACTGCTTCTCCAGTTCCGGATCAATGAAGACCGAGTCGTTCTTTGGATCGATGAATCGCAAGTAGTACCAGCACGAACCGGCCCATTGAGGCATCGTGTTGGTCTCACGTTTGTACGTGACGCCATCGATGACTGGGTACAGCCACTCTCTATCTGCTAAGTCCAACGGCGGCTGGTACTCACCGCCATCGCCGTCCGGCTTGGCGGTGTAATCTTCGATCTCTGGCAAATTCACAGGTAGGTTGGTCGCGTCAACGGCCCGCACGGCGCCGGTGAACTCCACTTCGCCCGCAGCGTATTTTTTTTGATCCAGCTCGTGCAGAATTGGAAACGGCTCGCCCCAGAAACGCTGGCGGCTGAACAACCAGTCGCGCAATTTGTAGTTGACCGCTTCGTTGCCGACACCGTCCTTGGTTAGCGCTGCCGAAATTGAGGCTTTGAATTCCGCAGTGCTCTGGCCGTTGTATTCGCCGGAATTGATCGCTGTTCCCTGACCCGCGAAGCAAACTTCACCAGCGGCCAGTTGGTCCATGTCAATGTCGGTGCCCTCAGGAGGACTGACCACAGGAACGATGTCGATGCCAAACGTTTTGGCAAATTCAAAATCGCGCACGTCGTGTGCTGGCACCGCCATGATAGCGCCGGTGCCGTAAGTCGCCAAAACGTAATCGGCAATCCAGATGGGAACAGGTTTTCCATTGACTGGATTGGTTGCGTAGGCTCCAGTGAAGACGCCTGTTTTTTTGGTTTTGTCATCCTGTCGATCGCGATCACTTTTGGCAGCGGCGGCGGCTACGTAAGTTTTTACGGCGTCCTTTTGATCTGCAGTCGTGATTTTGTCAACCGCTGCGTGTTCGGGAGCGATCACCATGTAGGTCGCACCGAAGAGCGTATCGGGTCGAGTCGTATAGACACGTAAAACATCATCGCCCGGTTTGCGAGGAAACCCTTTCTGCGATCGAATGGATTTCCATGAATCGATCTCGTCATCGGCACCGATATAGAAATCAACTTCCGCGCCGGTGCTGCGTCCGATCCAGTCGCGTTGCAGTTTCTTGATCCCATCGGACCAATCGACGTCGGCGAGATCTTGCTCCAGCCGATCGGCGTAAGCCGTGATTCGCAGCATCCACTGCCGCAGGGGCTTGCGGACGACAGGATGGCCACCGACTTCCGATTTCCCGTCAACCACTTCCTCGTTCGCCAGCACCGTCCGCAATTTCGGGCACCAATTGACTAAGGCTTCCGTCTGATAGGCCAGCCGGAAATCGTCTTGGTACTTTCTTACCTCTTCCGGGCCGGCGGCAGTCACATCGTCCGGAATAGGCAACTCGCTGATCGGGCGCCCGGTTTTTTGACTATGGTCGTACCAAGTATCAAACAAGACCGTAAAAATCCACTGCGTCCACCTGACGTAATCAATATCGGTGGTCGAGATCTGTCGCTGCCAGTCATAACTGAAGCCCAGCATCTTTAGCTGGCGAACGAAGTTTTCGATGTTCTTTTCGGTCGACACGCGCGGCGGCGTGTTGGTCTTAATCGCGTACTCTTCGGCCGGCAAACCAAACGCATCAAAGCCCATCGGATGCAAAACGGATTTCCCGTTCATGCGGGCGTGGCGGGCGACAATATCGGTCGCCGTGTATCCCTCAGGATGGCCGACGTGCAAGCCATCGCCGCTGGGGTAGGGGAACATGTCCAGCGCGTATAATTTTTCACCGGTGATTTTTTCCGGTGTTTTGAACGTGTGTTGATCGTCCCAAAATTTCTGCCAGCGCGGTTCGATTTCTTGCGGGTTGTAACGTGGCACGGGCTGTTTGCTTTCGTAGTGGAAAAACGGGAAAACGGGAAAACCGAATGCCCGGGCACCAATGCCTCGGAAGACCAGCAGGTCAAAATCCGGTTGCTCTGCGAAGTGCAGGATTTTAGCAAACATCCATTTTTTCGGCAGCACCTTCCATGGAGGTTTTCGCCAGAGACAGCTTCACAGCCCGTTTGATTGTCTCCGTTCGACTGTCTCTTCCGCCGCCATGTCTTGGCAGATACGGAAATCGGCTCTATCCGAGAAATCGCCTCGCGTTTTTGCGTCTCGTCTAACGCGTAGTCGAATTTCAGATCTAGGCTTTACATCTAGGCTTTGTAACTATTTTTGCTAACATAAAGCCCGCTTCCTCGTTTTTCCGCTTGCCCAAAACTTCCAATAAACGGCATCAGCGATCCTAGAATTGCTTTTTCACTTTTCCGCAGCCTGCAAATCCTTGCCCCGATAAGAACTTAGACAAGTGATTCGACGACGACCAAAAATTCGCCTGACCGAAGAAGAGCGTCAGCAGATGCGAAACGCCTGTCAGTTTAATGCTCAATTGATGGATTTTGTGCGGCCTCAAGTGGTTGCCGGTACAAAAACGTCAGCGATCGACAAAATCGTTTTTGAGTACACGCGCGACCACGGTCACACGCCAGCTTGCCTTGGGTATCCGGGGGAAAGTCGCCCCTTTCCAAAGAGCTGTTGCATCAGTGTCAACGATGTGATCTGTCATGGAATTCCCGGCCGGTACGAATTGCTTCCCGGCGACATTGTCAATGTTGATCTGACCACGATCGTCAATCAATGGCATGGCGATCAATCGGAGACGTTTCTGATTGGCGATGCCGGTCAGATCCACCAAGAGGCGCGAGACGTAACGCAGTGTGCGTTTGATAGCTTGTACCTAGCGATCGATGCGATCTCTCCGGAGTGTACGGTTTCGGTGATTGGTGAAACGATCGTTGACTATGTAAGCGCGAATTACGGGTTTGGCATTGTGGACAAATACGTGGGGCATGGCATCGGTGTGAAATTCCACCAGCGCCCCAATATCCCTCATGTTCCAACGCGTCAGTCCCGCCAGGAACGCCTGTACCCCGGCATGTGTTTTACGATTGAACCGATGATCAACGCTGGAACATCCCGCAGCGTTTCAGATCCGAAAGACGGTTGGACGGTTCGAACCTTCGACCGCAAAGTATCGGCTCAGTTTGAGCATACGATTCTCATGACCGAAGAGGGCCCGGAAATCATGACGCTAACGCAAAACGGTCCTCAGCGCGGGCATCAGTTTTAGAGCCTATCACGAAACCTCGCTGTAGATTGGACACTGCTGATACGCCCGACAAAAGTATGCTGGCGGGCAATTACGCTGGTGATTAAACAGTTGACTTGTATGGCGTCCAGTCTCTTGCGAGATCGGCTACAATGTTTGAATGCAGAAACAAGCTGATGGTAACAACATGGATGTCACGGGCTACAACCGGAAAGCATGGGACGCGGTCGCCGACAAGGGTGACGAGCTTTATCACGCGATAACGCCGCAGCAAATCGAAGACGCGCGGCAAGGCAAATGGCGGATCCGCATCACCCCCACGAAAGCCATTCCGCGCCAATGGATTGAACCCCTCGCCGGGAAACGAGTTCTTTGCTTGGCCGGCGGTGGCGGACAACAGGCTCCGATTCTTGCGGCGCTCGGGGCAGAGGTGACGGTCCTAGACCTGAGTGAGAAACAGCTACAGCGCGATCGTGACATCTCCGCATCCGAGGGGCTGGACATCAAAACCGTCCAAAGCGACATGGCGGCGATGGATGCGTTCGACGATGGCGAATTTGATTTTGTGCTAAATCCATGTTCCGTGATTTTCTGTGACGCGGTCAAACCTATCTGGCGCGAAGTGTTCCGCGTATTGGCTCCCGGCGGGCGATTTGCAACAGGATTCATCAATCCGCTTTGGTATGTGTTCGATGCCGCGAAAATGAGCAAAGGCAAACTCAAAGTGCGGCATAAGATTCCCTATTCGGACCTGCAGTTGAGCGATAAAAAGCGCGAGCGACTGATTGGCCCAGACCGTCCGTTGGAATTTGGGCACTCTTTGGCGGACCTAATCGGTGGTCAGCTGGAAGCAGGATTTCAAATCATTGGCTTCTACGAAGATCGCTGGGGCGACGAAGACAAACTTAGCGCGCTGATCGATGTATTTATCGCGACCTTGGCGTTGAAGCCGGCGTGACAGACTGCGGGCTAACTCTTCCGTAATATTGCCAATTCTGCTGAACCAACTGCTTGGCTTTCTCGTTGGGCTCCGGCGTGGAGAACAAAAACCCTTTCCCCATCTGACAGCCCAGCGCCTTGAGCGCTGCGAGTTGGTCAGCGGTTTCAATTCCCTCGGCAACCTTCCCAACAGTAATGTCAGTTAGAGATCCGGCAATACGCTTTGGCACTCCAGCCTCGTTATGAACTGCAAGGCCACGACACAACATCCACCTGTAGTTTCCATCTTGGCCTCTCATTCGCAGTTGGGTTTCAAACTTTTCCGATTTGCCGCACAAATGCGTTTCAAGGAGCGCCGTCACTCGGCCATAGTCCTCATGGTGAATCAATTGCATCCAATCTTGATCGGGGATGCTTTGTTGTGTAGGCGTCCAAGCTGTAAAATCGGTGTTGGCTGATTTTTCCGATCCGGTTATTTTTTGTGGATGGCCGATGAAGAACCACATGACAACCTTTTCGAATCCGAGAACCTGACTCTCGAAGTTGCGCGAAAGTTGATTGCGGCTCTGCAGCAGCAGAATC
>CALKXO010000442.1 GCA_938003615.1 uncultured Pirellulaceae bacterium
AACGTGCCGAGCTACCGGGTCGAGACCGCAAAGAAGTCAAAGGCTTCTTCTCCATCAGCCAAGGAATCCAAACGATAGCAAACTTATTCTCAGGGAATTCTAATTGTCGCTAATGGGAACTTCTAATTGTCGCCGAACACAAAAGATCGAAAAACGGAAAATCTCAGATGAATCCGCCCGCTGACCTGCATCCCGACTCACCGATTGCTCAGCCCATTTTGCAAACGGATCGACTGATTCTTCGCGCCTTTACGCTCGACGATGCGCCGGCAGTTAATAAATTGCTGGTAGACAAAGAGATTGCTGCCAACACGCAGCTGATCCCGTTTCCTTACACTTTAGAAATGGCGACGGAGTGGATCAGGCCTCAGAAGCAAATATGGCAGGAGGGCAGGGCGGCAGTTTTTGCCATTTGTCTTGATGACCAATCTAAGCAGGGCAGGGTGGTCGGAGCGGTAGGACTGGAGATCGATTCCATCCACGAGCGTGCCGAAATGGGCTACTGGCTGGGGAAGGATTTTTGGGGACAAGGCTACTGTACCGAAGCAGCGACAGCCTTGGTTGAGTTTGGATTTCGACAGCTGGGGCTGAACCGAATTTTCGCCTATCACATGACCCGCAATCCGGCGTCAGGACGCGTGCTGGAAAAGCTGGGCATGACTCACGAGGGAGTATTGAAACGGCACGTTAAAAAATGGGGACAATTTGAAAATGTGGCGCTACTGGGAATTTTGTGCCCGTCCACTGAAACGGAAGAAACTTGATCGACCTAGTGAGCCCCAATGGCGGATGGCGGATCCCTATTTCTCACTCCAATAATCGGCCAGTTGCTCCAGCAGCGGATCGATCGTGTTGGCTTGAATCTTGTGCGGCGGTTCCCATGAAAACCACGAATATCCCTTATGCTCGGTCGGCTTAATTTTCACAGGCGACATCAATTCTGCCAGATAAATGATCAGCGTTTTTTTCTTCTTGATACCTTTGCTCTTTTTGTAGCTGACAACGTACTTGGATTTGAACTTGAAATCGTGATCGATGCTAATATCGTCCGCACCGATTCCCGTCTCCTCTTCCAGTTCACGCAACGCACACTGACGGTTGGTCTCCCCCGGATCGACATGGCCTTTGGGTAGGTCCCAGCGGTCGGCATGTTCCATCAATAGAAAACTGCGATTGACTTTTTTTCCGCTGCGGCCATCATTTCGAAAGATCAGATACCCGCACGATTTGACTTTGTCCATCTCTAGTAAGTCCTTTTTAGTTCTGGCCACAAGCGCTCAGCCCCCCTACCATGAAGATTTATACCAAAACAGGTGACGACGGAAACACGGGGTTGCTTGGCGGCATCAAGGTTTCAAAATTTCATTTGGCTGTTGAAACCTGCGGCACCATCGATGAACTTAACAGCTGCATTGGCGTCATCGGCAGCCATCTTGAAACGGGCGATGCTTCATCGCCCAGCGAGCTATTGAAGCAGCTCCGCCAGATCCAAAACGACCTGTTTGACCTTGGCAGCCGTGTCGCGGCGTGTTTGAGCGATGTTGACCGGATGGCCGATTTTGGGCCCCAAAAACCTGTCGAGCTCGAATCATTGATCGACCAATATGACGCGACGCTGCCCGCATTGACCGCTTTTATTCTTCCCAGTGGTACCGTCGCCGGATGCCAATTGCACCTTGCTCGGTCAGTGTGTCGACGTGCGGAACGGCGGCTGGTGGAACTTTCTCAGAGTCCTGTGGAGCGAGATTTCCCCACAGAGCAGATTTACTTAAATCGACTGAGCGATCTATTGTTTGTACTGTCGCGCGTCGTCAATCGCGATGCCGGAGTCGCCGAAACGCAATGGCAAGTCACGCGGGCAGACTGAAGGGTTAGTTTTTTTCAGGATTCCGCTACAATAGAGACGGTCCAAAAGGTTGGTGCCGTCGAGCGTTCTTTTTGCAATTAAATGCAAGATTGGAATACTTTGGCCCGCGTTTTGGGACAATAATTGAGAGGGTATCTCGTTTTCATTTCTTCTGGCACTCACACATGGTTGCGCAGGACTTGTCCTGACATCATCGGTGTGTGTAAATGGGGCCAAATGGCGGTCTGTCGCTGACAGAAGCTGTTTGGCAGGTGGCCGGGTGATTTAGAGACGGGAATTTTTTGAAACTTTGCGTTCCCTGGATGTCGGAGAATCTGTCTTTTCCATAGGGCGGTAATTCGGAAGCCAAACAGATGCGCCAAACTGCTGCGTTAATTCAACGTCAAGAAAGTGTTGCTATGAAAAAAATCGAAGCGATTATTCGTCACTTCAAATTGGACGAAATCAAAACAGCGCTCACCGAGGTGGGTGTTGAAGGAATGACCATTACCGAAGTCAAAGGCTACGGTCGCCAGAAGGGTCATACAGAAATGTATCGTGGTAACGAGTACGCGATTGACTTCGTTCCTAAAGTAAAAATGGAAGTCGTCGTGACCGAAGACAACATGAAAAAAGTTGTTGACACGATCATGGAAAAAGCTCAAACAGGCCAAATGGGCGATGGAAAGATCTTCATCTCCGATCTGGCAGAAGTCGTTCGTATTCGAACTGGCGAAACGGGCAAAGACGCCGTCTAAGTCCTGCGGCGGATTTTTGGCAATGTTTGCAAACGACCACACCCTGCAACATTTATCGCCACAACCAACCACCCGCCATCAACCATTGACCACGCATGTTTCAAATCGCTTGAGCGGAACGGATCACCACGACCGGATCGCAAAAGCAAATATTTAACAGTCCGGGTTTTCCGGAGACTCACAAACCCGTGCCCACCCACGGGTTTGTTTTTATATCCATTTCGTTCTAAACGTTCGGGCGTCCCATGCCGTTATCCGTTAGTGGAGAAGGGTTTCGCGAAAGCGTCATCCAAGCCAGAAAAACGTGGTCTGAAGGCAGGCAAAAGATCCAAACAGCCCACGACGGCAACCAGACTGGCCTACTGACCTGCCGGGCGCTGTCGGACCTTGAGGACCAGATCATCAGCAGCCTTTTCGAGGTTGCCGCCAACGAAATTTCCGCCACGCTACCGGAACGCGTCGCCTTAGTTTTGCTGGGCGGCAATGGGCGACAAGACATCGCGCCCTGGTCCGATCTTGATGTGATGCTCCTTTATGAGGGCTCCCTAACTGACGACATCTCCGAATTCGCGCGACGCATCAACGCGGACATGACCGATTCAGGACTGCAAGTAGGCTTTAGCATTCGTACGCCGCGCGATGCGTGCAACATGGCGATCGAAGACGCCGTCATTTTTTCGTCTCTCACCGAAGCGCGCTTATTAAGTGGCAACGCTGAGTTGTTTGCCGATTTTCAAGCTCGATTTATTCAAACCGCCAACAAAAAACCGGTGGCGAACATCAAGGCCATCATCGAAGCCCGCAACAAAGAACGGATCGAGTACGGCGAAACAGTCTATCTGTTGCGTCCTAACGTGAAACGCTCGCGCGGCGGGTTGCGAGATATTCATCTAATCCGCTGGCTTGGGTTTATCCGTTTCGGCACGACCGATTTAAATGAGCTGCATAAGCGTGGCGGCATCTCGACGGCCGACTCCAAACAGTTGCGCCGGTCTCAAGAGTTTCTGTTACGGATTCGCAACGAGATGCATTTTCATGCCAACAAACCTTCCGACGGCCTCGGACGCAACGAACAGGTGCGTCTGGCAAAGTGGTTGGGGCACGAAGATACCGAAGCCATGATGGGCGTCGAAGGATTTATGCGCGAATACTTTCGATACACCAGCCGCATCGTTTACATCAGCGACCACTTCGTCAATAAAAGCACGGCCAAAGGAAAAACGTCTGCTTCAGTCCTCCTGTCGCCGCTGGTTAATCGTCAGATCGACGAACACTTCACAATGAACTCCACTGAAATTGGCGTTCTCAAAACCTCCAGACACCTGATCCAGAACGATCTGGAGCAAGTGCTCCGGCTGATGCAGCTGGCCTGTCTGTATAATAAGGAACTCGAGCACGAGACTTGGATTTCTATCCGGCACTCGATGTTAAAATTCCCTGACGTCACGTTTACACTTGAGGCGGCACGTCGATTTATGGCGTTGTTGTCCAATACCGAAGGACTCGATGTGCTGCTTCGCCGGCTGCACGAGATGCAGGTGCTGCAGAAGATCCTGCCTGATTTTTCCCACGCGCGAGGCTTGCTGCAATTCAACGAATATCACAAGTACACTGTCGACGAACATTCGCTGCGGGCGGTTTCGCATCTGATTTCTTTCGAGGGGGATAAAACCACTGTCGGCGAAACCTACCGGAAGATCCGAGAGAAAAACGTCCTGCATCTGGCGATGTTGCTGCATGATCTTGGCAAGGGCTACCCTGAGGATCACAGTGAGGTTGGCCGACGCATTGCCGAAGAGACCGGCAAGCGATTTGGACTGTCTGAGGAAACCACCCGCACGATCATGTATCTAGTGCACAAACATCTTTCGATGTCGCATTTGGCGTTTCACCGTGACACCAACGACCCGCAGACCATCGCCGAATTCGCCTCAGACGTAGGATCTTCGGAGCGTTTGGCGATGTTGTTTGTGCTGACGTGTGCCGACATTGCCGCGGTTGGTCCGGGCGTACTGACCCCATGGAAGTTAAGTCTGCTGACGGAACTATTTAACCGCACTCAAAAAGTATTGACCGGCAACAGCCAGAAGAGCCTCGACGAAGCAGAATACGCGCCGGTGTTTTCCGAGATCGACATGCTGACCAGTGATCCCGACGAAAATCAGTGGATGAAGAATGCCGCGACCCTATTGCCGACGACCTATCTGAAATTTCACCAGGCCCATCACGTCGCCAAACAGATGCTGGAGATCAGGAATCGTAAAGATGAGATCTATTGCTGTGTTAATCGCATCGAGGGCGTGCATCTTTATGAGCTGTGTCTGGCGATCGATGACAAGCGCGGCGTCTTCCACCGGCTAAGTGGGATGCTCAGCAGCCTGAATCTCGAAATCATGTCGGCCGATATCAAGCAGTTGGACGACATGAAAATGTTCTTCTGGTTTCAGTTCGAAGACGGCGACTGGAAAAAGAACGGCGAGAGTCCCGACCATCGTTTGAAAGAGATTCAGGAAAAGGCAATCGAGTCCGTCACGCGTGATACAGGCCCTCCTCGATTCAGGAAAAAATGGGGCAGCGAAGAAACACTCGCGTTGCAAATGTCGCGTCCTGAAATCCAAGTGGTCATCAACAATTCGGAGGTCGATACGGCAACCATCATTGACGTATTCGCCTACAACAAGGCAGGGCTGTTGTATCAGATCTCCAAAAAAGTCTTTGAACTGAATCTGGACGTAAAATACGCGTGCATTTCAACCTATGCTCACCAGATCATCGACGTACTGTACGTGACTGACGAAAACGGTCAAAAGATTCGCGATTCACAGCGTCTAAAACAGATCGAACAAGCGATCTTTGACTCGACCAAGGAATTCCTAGAACCCGAAGAAAAAACAGAAACGGTTTAGCAAGTATGGAATCCGCGTCGCCTCACCAAGACAATCCTCTGACACGGCTGCTAGTGGTCGCAGGATTTTCGTCGGTGTTACTGCTGCCGTTAATGTTTTACGGCTGTGGGCCAGAATGGGCCCGCTGGGACGCCGCGCAGGCCATCATCGCTTATGACCGGGGCGACATGGACCAAGCGATCTTCCAATTAACGACTGCCGTCGAACGCAGCCCGCGCGATCCTGGACTGAAAATCAGCCTTGCTAGAAAACTGATCGAATCTGGTCGAGGCGCAGAGGCAGAGATCCTCTGCGACGAAATCCTCGCTAGGTACCCCGACAACGCCCCTGCATTAACCGCCAAAGTCAACAGCCAACAGGCTCAGGGAAATTTTCGCGAGGCTTTGGATACGTTTAACTTGCGCGCCCGCCAGCGTAACTGGACGATTGGTGGCGACGCCCAGAAGCTCAATGAACGCGCTTACTTCAGAGCCCTAGCAGGCGTCCAGTTAGCAGACGCAAAACAGGATATCGACGCTGCCACTGCGATCGCATCTCGATTTTCATTTGGCAATCTGCCTTGGCGTCTGGGGCTATATCAACGCAGCCTTGCCGCCAGTGGTATCGTGGCAACGAAGATCGGTATGGCCCGGTCGGCCATTGAGCATCTCTCTGATTCGGTCGACAGTCTTCGGCGAATGCTACAATCGTCAAAATCAGAACTGAATATGGCGATTGTAAATTTGACTGCCGAACAGTTTCCACCAAGTCAGGATCAAGCTGACAGCCAGAATGAGTTTAGAAGCGCTATCCGCATCAGCGAGCAAACGCTGGCGACACTGCTGACCGTAAGAGCACTGGCATACCAGAAAATTGGCGAAAATGATCTACGTGATCAAGATCGCGCCGAGGTGCGTGAGATGTCATTGGATTGTGATGAAATTGCCGCAGCACTTCCCGACGATAGTGGGTGCATTGCAACGATCCAGATCTCGGCAGCGTTTCTTGATACGCGCGGATTCATCATCGGGCAGATGCCCCCCGGCAGCTCTCTTGAATCGGTCGAATTCGATGGCAAACAGTTCGCTGTCCGCAACGATTTTGGAGACGCTCTCCGCGACTTGGACCAGTCCGTGTTTGCTTTTGAGGTATTTGAAAAATCGCTCGCGTCCGAGATCCACAATCACGCCGAAGGTTTCGTTCAAGATCCGGTAGCCGAACAAAAGTCGATCCGCAAACAGAAAGCGGTGCTTCTCTATCACCGCCTAGTGGTTCGAGAGAAGTCCGGCGACCATCAGGCTGCTGAACAAGACGCTGCTGCAATTCGAGCACTAGACTGCGAACCGGGTCCGAACTTGTTTTAGAATGTGGCTTCAGATTGCTGCTCGCAAGAACTTTTGCTCAGGCAATCTCGCCCTAGCAACGATGGAGGCATGTCCATTGTTTCGCAAGTTCTTCACCCCAGGCAGGTTCTTCACCCCAAAACAACGAGTGCGGTCCTAGCTACCTTGGACGGGCTTGCCACGCATTAGGATCACTCCACATCCGATGACGATTACAGCAAAAATCGTCCAATGAGCCTCGTTCATAGAGCTGGCGAAATTGTCGAAATGCAGATACGCCGACCTGAGGACGCGATTGAATTGTGAGATAAAATTATTCATTTGTATTCTCGAACTGAACTGAAAAAGAACAAGAGGGAACTCACGAGCGCGTGTCACCGACACGAGGTTCTCGTTAAAGGAAGGTTACAACTTTGTTCCTCAAAGGCCACGCAATTCAATTCGCCTTCACCAAAATGTGGGCTTATTCGATCGACCTTAATGGTTGCAACGGTTGTAAGGGCTCAGTTTTCTTCAGCTGACGCTACAGGCGCCGCTGAGGAGAGGCCGATGCGTCATTTCCCTCTAAAAAAATCCAACCAACCCAACTGGCCTGCCGCAAACAAAAGTCCGGCAGTAGCGCCTGCCTCATCGAGACTCCCGATCAACGGAATTGCGTCAGGAATCAACTCAAAAACGCTCAACGTCGGTGCTACCAAGTACAAACCACAAACGATCGCCATCAAAACCAATAACGACCGTGGCATCATCGTCCGTTTCTTTTGCTGCGACGAATCGGGCAGTTGAGCCGGAATCCGAGTTTGGCAATTTGGGCAGGTCACAGTTTCGATCAACTCGCCGTCACCGCTTGTCGACCGTCTATTTGACTTATTGTTTGAATCCTCGGATTCAGTGGGATTGGTTGGTAGCATGCTGCATTCGCTTTTCTTAGGTTCAAAAACTCGCGGGACGTCAAAAAATTGGGTTACCCCAAGACAAAGCATTTCATCCCGGTGAACATTTGTATATAATTTGTCCGTTGAATCGAATCACCGAACGCAATGGAGACCAGCCATGCTTCAGAAAACCCTAACTGAGCGTCAGAACCTTGTCTTTCAGTTTATCCTTTCCCACATCCGTGAACACAGTAACCCGCCTACGATTCGCGAGATTGCCGACGGAATGAATTTTAAATCGCCCAACGGCGTCGTAGGACACTTGAAGGCGATCGAGCGCAAAGGGCTGATCACTCGTTCCAGCCACAAGTCACGTGCGATCCAATTGACGGACGAATTTACAGAGGAGGTGAAGGGGTTGCCGCTGGTAGGGCGCGTTGCGGCGGGGATGATGACCGAGGCAATCGAGCAGAACGAGCGCATCGATTTTGGCGAATTTTGGACGGCCCGTGGCAACTACGTGCTCCAAGTTGACGGCGATTCGATGATCGAGGCCCAGATCGCTCCGGGGGATTTCTTGGTGGTTAAGCGCCGTCGGACGGCTACCCCGGGAGACATTGTGATCGCACGGACCTCTGAAGGCGATGCCACCGTGAAGTACTGGTTTCCCGAAAAGGATCGAATTCGCTTACAGCCGGCAAATAAGAAGCTCAAACCGATTTACTCGCGCGACGCCAAAGTCATCGGCGTGGTGGTCGGCGTGGTCCGAAAAATCTGATTGGACGGGCATTTTCGGTCATTGTCGCCGCCAGACTTCAGATCAAATGCGGCTCGGTTGGGCCTGCTGGATTTGACGCGGACCGGCGAGGCGTCAAAAAAAGGGCGCAGTTACTTCTGAAAAAGGGTGCAATCCGGAGGAATTGAATGCAGTTTTGAGAATCAATCTCCGAAATTGTCTTTACGGCTTGCCAAGACGCCGATGACAAGATAATTTCTTGCATTCTTGACACGGCACTGTAGCTCAATTGGTTAGAGTACCGGACTGTCGATCCGG
>CALKXO010000443.1 GCA_938003615.1 uncultured Pirellulaceae bacterium
TTCGGCAGCTAAAGAATCAACAATATTTCGAGCGTCAGGGATGCCATCGCCGAATCTGTCATCCGGGCCCGGTCGTCCGCGATCTTTAGCATACGGTCGCAGGTATTTCTTGACCTCTCCAGATGTCTGTGGGATCGCGTGGCCCTCTGATAAAGCGGCCTCCATGATCACCGCCCACAACCCAGCAGCGCCTGGTGTCGCCATCGACGTACCGCTCGACTCAGATCGACCGCCTTTGTGATCTGCTGAAACAATCCTCTCACCGGGCATTGCGAGATCGACCGCAGGGCCACCGGAAGAAAAGTTTGCAATGTCTTCGCCCTCGCGATACGCTGCCACGCAAACGCATAAGTCCTTCTCGGATAGCTTTCCGGGGTAGTCAACCGAGTCGACGCCAGTTCGGTATCCACTGTTTCCAGCCGCTACAAACACGACGACGTGGTTATCACGAGCGTATTCAAGTGCGTTGACAATGCCCTGATCGTAGCCACCCCCGCCCAGCGACATGCTGACGATATCCGCGCCTTGATCCACCGCCCATCGAATCCCCGCAGCGATGCCAGCGTTGCTGCCAGAGCCTCGATCGCTCAACACTTTGCCGACAATCAGATCAGCACCGGGCGCAAAGCCAATAGAGCTTCGGCCGAGCGCAGTTCCCGCGCAATGCGTGCCGTGGAAGTTTCCGTCGCGAACCGATTCGCCCGGTATGAATGACTTGGTCGCAATCGGTTTTGGCAGATCATCATGGTCGACAATCCCTGTGTCCAAGACCGCAATCTTGATCCCGCGACCGGTGCGTTTGGCGTGGATCCGGTCCCAGGGGTCGGCAGGCAGGTGCCAATACCTACGGTCGCTTTGGGCTTTCGGGCCACGCTTAAAGTCGCCCGGAATTCGATCTGTCATTGCATCAGCCATATCTTTCCCAGTCAAAAGCGGTTGGACTCTGAAAAAAGCAGGGGGCTGGATTCGAACCAGCAGTATCCGGCGTTAGGCCGTGAGCCCGTGCCGACGCGTTTACCAATTTCGCCACCCCTGCGATAAAGCGACTTTCGCCGCGTCGTTTGGTCAGTCAGAAGTTTGACCTGGAACCAAGCTTTCGGTTGAGGTTTGACTTGCCCCAAAAAGATCCTTGAAAAAATTGATGATTTCGATGACTTGATCTTTGTTTTCAATGATCAACTTAATCAAGTCGCGAAACGTCCCTCTTGATCCGACAGTTCTGGCTCCTGGACCCTGCGATTCAAACTGTCCGCAGTACTCGGCGACTGTTGCATGATTCACAGCTAACGTTTCGATTTCATCAGGCTTTGCTGAGGCTGCTGTCATAGCATTCGATTCGCCAGTTTCGTTAAAGCGATCCACCAGATCGGCAATGAAATACTTCAACGCTTCGGCCTGATCAACAATTGATGGACCTGACGTGAGAACGAAAACAAGAATCTGAATTCCGCGTGTAAACATGGTTTTCCCTGGCTGTTGTTTAAGGTTTTGTTGCGATCTTATTTGACGCTCACGCATTATCACGAGGCCATCCAAACCTCAAAACGATTTACGGGAAACATGGGAACGATGGGAAGCGTGACGATTTAATTCATTGATACCATTGATGACTCGAAAAAAATCACACGGATCAGCAAGATGAAAGTCTCACAAAAAAAAGTTATCGAAGCGCTGAAAAAGCACCACGGATCGATCTCCAAGGCAGCCAGAGAACTTGAGATCACTTCTCGAACGATTTACAAGTACCGAGACAAATACCCAAAGATTCGGGAAGCACTCGAGTCATCGCGCGAAGACTTTGACTCCGAACTGCTGGACCTGGCAGAATCAAAGCTGAAGAACGCAATCGCAGCCAGCGAACCGTGGGCGATCAAGTACGCGCTGCAGACCAAGGGTAGAACACGCGGCTATGTCGATAAAAAAGAAATCGAACATAGTGGCGAAATCAAACAGATTGTCATCGAGATGGATACTTCGCTGTGATATCGGCTGACGATCTTCCGAAATTATGCGAAGTGGAAGAAACCGCCGATCGAAAGACGATCAGGTGGAATCTGCACGAATACCAGCGACAGATGATGCGCTCGGAAAAACGCTACATCCTCGTCTTGGCGGGCACTCAGGGCGGTAAAACGTCGGTCGTTCCTGCTTGGCTGTGGCGAGAAATCAAACTTCGCGGCCCTGGTGATTATTTGTTTGTCACACCGACATACAAACTGTTGCAGCTCAAAGCACTTCCGGAATTCCTGAAGCTCTTCGAAAGAACGCTCGGCCTCGGAACGCTCAACAAATCGGAAAAGGTTTTCGAGTTTTCCGAGATTGGTGAAGTGCTCATGTTCGGCGAAAAACAGAACCAGCCAACCAAGGTGTTCTTCGGCCACGCTCAAGATCCTGATTCGCTCGAGTCGGCCACAGCCAAAGCTGCCGTCCTAGATGAATGCGGGCAGAAAAAATTCAAGCTGGCCAGTTTCGAAGCTATCATGCGACGACTCAGCATCCACCGCGGCCGCATCCTGATGACAACGACACCGTACTACCTCGGCTGGCTGAAAAAGAACTTTTGGGACCCTTGGACGTCCGCCGGCCGAAATCATCCTGAAATCGACGTGATCCGATTCCCTTCAACAGCCAACCCGTGGTTTTCAAAAGAAGAATTCGAATCAGCCAAAGCGATGCTGCCGAAGTGGAAATTCGACATGTTTTATCGTGCGATTTTCACGCGGCCAGCAGGAATGATTTACGACTGTTTCGACGAAGACATCCACGTTGTCAAGCCTTTCAAAATTCCACCAAGCTGGCAACGTCGATTCATCGGAAACGACTTCGGCGGAGTCAACACAGCGGCTGTCGTGTTGGTTCAAGAC
Source organism: uncultured Pirellulaceae bacterium (assembly GCA_938003615.1). Lineage (GTDB taxonomy): Bacteria > Planctomycetota > Planctomycetia > Pirellulales > Pirellulaceae > Mariniblastus. The sequence goes on from CALKXO010000443.1 coordinate 2,865, forward strand.
CCAATCACTGAAAAGTATTTCATCGTCGACGAATATCACGCCGGCGGAAAATCAATCGACCAACACGCACGAGACATTAAAAACAAAACGCCAAACAGTTTCCAGATCACAGCTTACGGTGGAGCTCCAAGCGAAGATCAGTGGCGGACTGAGTTTCGTAAACATGGACTCGACATCAGGCGTCCGCCAGTCGCTGACGTGGAAGTTGGAATCAACCGAGTGTACAGCGGATTCAAACAAGAAAAGTTACTTATCTTCGATTCCTGCAAATTCACGCTCGACGAAGTTCAAAGCTACACTCGCGAAATCGATGACCTCGGTAACCCAACCGAGAAAATTGAAGACAAGGAGACATTCCATCTTTGTGATTCACTCCGCTACATCGGCAGCCATCTCTTTGGCGGTCGGACTGGCGAGTGGGGCGGTGTTCTCGGAGCGTAAATCGAATCTCAATATTTTTATTTTCCCGTTCTTAATTTGCGCAGTGCAATTAAATAGCTAGTTAGTGGGACTTAGGTTTCCCCGATGGTGGCCGCCCTCTGGTGCCACGCTCTGTCAACTTCGCCGCCACGTCTTTCGGGATGTTCGCAACGCAACACGCTCCGATCCACTCCGCAAGGCTGACGCCTTCGGACTCCGCTGCCGCCTCAAACGCAACCCACCAGTCGGCGGGCTGCGTGATGTTTTTTCGGTCGTTTGTCATCTTACGCCCAACTTTGTGATTTCCCACAATTCCAGCCCGCTTACGTTAGCAGGCGCTGCCAGCCTCCCGACCTGATCCCCAAGCGACTTCTCCGCTGCTGGATCGGTCTGTGCGTTCGCCACCAACACGGCAAGGCGTGGATACGCTTTAGCGTACTTTTTCGCGATTTGTTTTTGATCGTTCGTCATTTTTACATCCCCAAAACTTTGACAGCGTTCTTGATCTGACCGACATTCATACCGACTTCGTTTTGCCATATTTTCAGCGTTTCGCTTGGCACGCCTTGACCGGGGTTGTCAGCCATGTATTGCTTGACGCGACCGTTAAATGATTCGCGAACTTGCTGCACTTCGTCGCGTGAGTAGATCACGTCGTTGATGATGATGTGACCGCTCTCGTGCAATTTTGCGACCAACTCGGCAACCATGCGATCTTGCGGCATTTCGTGGCCGGGATCGTATCCCTCAAACTCAACGTTGATTTGATTCTTGCGGCTTACGTGCAGTCGTTCGATTTCGGTTTTAATTTCTTGTGGTGTCATTATTTCGACTCCGTTTGTGGGTTGTGTTGTTGTCATATCCGAATTATACACACATTATCGAACCCGCGTCAACTATATCTACACACAATTACCAAAATAAACCGAAATAGCTCAAAAGCCCACTAACAATGGGTTGATCCCGATCGCGGCTTGCATATCTTTTGGCAATGGAAAGTCTTTCGTCCGCGACGGGATAACCCAAGCGTTACCTGTAGGCTAGTTCTCGCGTGTATACCACGGCTTGAACTTCTGCTCTGTTGCTTTGACGTGACTCTTGGTGATCTCTGGACATGACTGAGCGTTGAAACCGATTCCGCCGTTTGTGCCATCAGGATAAATCGAATGCTCGCACTCATCGCAAAGCGGTGCCCCGCAAACAAACTGCCCCGTGCTGTCGCAAGTTTTCGTTGCCGGTTCTCCGCACGAAACGCACTTCATGTCCGCATGTTCTTCGCATGGTTTCGCGTTCTTGCATTTACCAACCCATGCCTCTGCAAAGCCACAGGTAACAATGGGTTGATCCGAAGCCTTGTCGTTTTCGGTTGGCGATGTTGATTCTGTTGTCATGATCTTTCGTTCCTTTGCGGTTGTTCGGTTTGGTCGGCTCGGATAACCGCAACGTTACTGGGACTTGCGGTCCCGATTTACTTTTTTGATCGCCTTGAGGTGTCCGTCCATTTTTGGCACTGGCTTGTCACAGTCCTCCGCGATCAGGCGACGAACGTAGGCGGACGGCGTTTCTCCTGTCGCCTTGATCTTCCGCCCCATCGGCCCGGCGAGTTTGCCGGGCCGAAACGTGATTCGGTCTGGCATCATTAAATCACCCATTGATTGATTGGAATGATCGTTTTGGCCAAGTCGTTTTCCGACTAACGTCTTTTCCAAACTTTTCCAGCACGTCAATCCATTCGTCAAATCCAGAATCTTTCTGTTTTTCTGGATGGCTTATCGCTCCAGTATTTTTACGATAAACCAGCTGCGGCTGGTCGCCGTTGTTCCAACTCGGTGCCGTCAAATAAACGCACTCTCTGTGGTCTGGCATTTCTACACGCAATCCACCAAACAGTGCTTCTCGAACAATAATTTCCGTGAACGTTTCTATTTTATCCGACATTCTAAACTCTCCAAAATCGCCAAGTCTCGTGCCGGTCGACCGCCGGTCATCCTCGCCTGACATGATTAAGTATAACCTTTGTCGGACAAAGGTAAAGCCCTAATCCAGCATTTTTCAAAAATATCCAAAACAGCCCAGTAACAATGGGTTGTTGGCGGATGGCAGATTGCTTTTTCCCGGCGGTAACGTCGATTCGCGGCCACCGCAAAACCCAAGCGCTCAGTCGACGCGGGGGGGAACCGATTCCTCTGTTTCTACTGGTTGCCATTGGTCGCATGTCATGTCTAGCTTTACCGGTAGTGAATCGCGTTTACACACTGCAATCATTCGGTGCGCTACACCAAGGCTGCGACACGTCTGACAACAGTCGACTGAGCAACGGGTTGCTGCGGATTCGTTCATGTCTTGACTCACCTTTATCACCTTGCCCGTTCTACGGATTTGGCCGTTCGTGCTTTCCGCGCCCTTCAATTGGCCTATCCGGTTTTTCGACTCCCGCCATTTTCGCACCATCGCGAATTGATTTGAGCCGCCACAATTCTGATTCCAGCCACGGGTTCCGCGGCGCGGAGCCTCGGGCGGCATCAATCGCCGCTTTTAGCTCGCTGCTAACTTCAAAAAGTATTTTCGGCATCAGTTGTCCTGCCAATCTTTAATTCCCGATTCGGATTCTTCCGTCGCCTTGATGGCTTCCGCTTTGATTTCTGGGAATCGCTCGTCCTCGAACCATTCGCCGTACTCGGTCAGATTTCCATCGTCATCATGCGTCGATTCGCTGCCATGGTCGTAAGTCAATTCCCATGCTGTAGTGTCTTCGGTTGGCACGTATCCGTTAATGTCGGCGGTTACGTTGTTGCCAAATGATCCGAGGTTGCTTTTGTGAAATGCCATCTGATTGTCTCCGGTTAGTGTTTCGTTTTGGCCCGCCGTTGCTTGCCATGCCTAAAGTATATACTATTGGTCGGCACTGTCAAACCCTAAACTATATATTTATTCAAAATAAAAACCGTAGAACAAACCATTGAAAAAGACGGGCGATTTACGTCTATTCCAATGGCCAGCGGGTTTGTCGCCCGCTTTTGAATCGTGGCATTAACCAAACGAATCAATCCGACGTTGGCCTGTCAACTCTCAACTGCACCCACATCGCATCCCAAGTTGTCACCTCGGAGTTTGTTATCCGATTAAATGCCAACGCTTCCATTCGCGACTTTGCCGCCCACCACCCAACGGAGCAGATCGCAATCATCAAAATACACGCTGCGTATGCCTTCGGGTTCTTTTCACCTGCGACGTACCACTCTGAAAACTTGTCAATCATCATTACCTCTCATTAAAATTTCAAAATTTTCGCGAATTTTTAATTTTCCGGCCATGGTGACCACCTCCTCACAATCGTTGATCTATCTCGCCGCCATCGCTCCCAACCATCTTCGTTTGTAACGTCCCAGCGTATCCCCTGATCGTCGAAAAAGTATTGACATCCAACCATGCCACGAACAGCCGGAGGCGTGCACAAGAGGCAAGCACGGACCCCCCAGTGCGTCTCCCAGAATTCTGAGTCGCCGCAGTTCTTGCAGGTCGGTCTGACAAAGTTTTTGGCAGCGCCTCCAGCAGGCTCTTCCAAGCTCACCGCAATCACGCTCGAAGTTGCCGACGAAGAAAAATTTCCCTGCGTCAATTCGAAAAAATTTTTTCCGGTCATTTCTGTTCCTAGTGTTCCCACGTTCCTATTGATCTCCATTCCCCCTCCTACTTCTGATTAAAAAAAACGTTTTATTTCTTAAGGGGTCTTTTTTGTTTTTCTTTTTTCTTTTCTTTACTTATTGATAGATCTAAGAAAGTAATAGGAACATAGGAACATAGGCCCCTTACGTACGCCTAAAACCGACCTGAAATGATGTTCCCATTGTGCGAATCCTCTAGGAACATTGACGGGAACATGGGAACAAAACACGGCTATAATGCCTCTCTGATGTGGAAGTTGATCAACATTTCAAGACGAGATCCAGATTTCGAAAAAATTTCTGAATCCACAGTCTCGCGAAAAATAATTTTTTGACATGCTTCGCCGTAGTCAGATTCTGAAAAACTGACATCGAGATCGAAAATTTTTCCAAACTCCAATGCTGTTTCTGAAATTTTTTCGCCATCCCCGGCGTACGGATTTGAAACCAGGCAGATTTCGCCATTGATTTCTTGGCTTCCCCAATGATAAAAAATTTGATTCCAAGGTCGTTTGATCTCCCTAAAAATGGCAACCCAAGAATGAAAGTGGCATTCGTCCGGCCATAAATTTTGAGTCAAAATCGCGTGGCAAATATTTCGCTTCATCCATAATGGGATTGTTTGTTTTTTGATGGACATCAGAATTCACTCCTGAAGCTGATTTTTTCGTAACACCACTTGAGCTGTCCGGAGATTCGCTTACGAGATCGATTGGCAGCTGGAAATGCCCTCTTTATCTCCTTGCCAAACTGGCTGCTTCCGAGTGCGTGAAGGCCGTTTTCGCTACACCATTTCCGATAGGCTTGGTATATCTCGGATGATTGAACAGCGTCATTTTCAGCGGGAGAAACGTTGTCCTCTAGGAATTCAATGACCGGATTTGACTCTGTCCTGAGCCTTGAAAATCTGTCAAGACAAGCTTTTGGGCTGGTGAATTTCATCTGCGCGTTAAGTCGATTCAGGCCATGTATTGCCCAATTCAGAATCCCCGGGACTTCGCCAGAA
>CALKXO010000444.1 GCA_938003615.1 uncultured Pirellulaceae bacterium
GTAGGGCGAACTAAAGGACAACGGATTCCAAACGCCGGTGGGGGGGACGCCAAGCACACCGCTGTTTGTCCCACCGATGTCCGCCGTCCCCTAGACCAAATTGCCTCTCATTTTTACCATGGTGCTTCAGTAAACAAGCATTTGGATGGAATTACATGGGACAGCCTCAACCAGAAACACCAGTAGTGGAAATACTGGACAAGATTCTGGGCTATCTGAATTTCTCTTCCGGTCAGCACGACCCAAAATTCTTCTCGAATCTCGACTCAGTTTTTCGACACTGCGCTTCGCTTCGGGTGTCAGATCCAGCTGAATCAGATCCAGCTGATTCGGATTCGGATGCGTCTCCGCGCAACGAAGATGCGTTGGTCGATGACGTAGGCGGTCTGCTTCGCCAGCGTTTGGAACAGCTGAAGGAGTCCAGCGAAACGTTTCGGGATTCGGTTCAGGTCGAAAACATTCTCAATCTGACGTTCGAAGATTTCATGCCTGCGTGGTTGCTGCATCACCGGGACCTGTTCTATCACCAAGACCGGGGCTTTCTGTTCAACGCGTTTCTCACGGCGCGTGTGCTGGAGGTGATCACCGCCAGCGCTGCCAAAAGTGACAGCCCACACCAAATCATCACGCAGAGCATAGCGGCGCTGAACGACCATATTGGTCACCGCCCAGTCGCCACACTGACATCGCAGAAGATCGAGCCCTATGAAAACGAGTGGGTGCGTCCGATTCCCATCTATATCAAGGACGCGGGAACCTGTTACGGAAAATACGAAGCGCTGGCACGTATTGCGGTCGAAATCCTCTACTCGACCGATTCGGCGATTCTACGTTCTGCTCAGTTTGATCCGGAGCATCTCGAGGAACTGGCGATTGACCCAAGGGCGTTCGATTTTGACCACCCTGTCAACAAGCGCCCCAACCACCATTTCGGGACTTGGGACGAGCACGTCGTGGACAATCGCGGCTACTTCACACGGTTCATTATCCACCAAGTCACGCTTGATTCGCTGTTGCAGCGCATCGATGAGCTTGAAGAAAACGAAGACTACAACGAAACCGAAGTCACCTTCGAGGCTGCCGCGGCGCTGGCGGGCACGATGCTGATGGGGTCCGGGATTAGCGGAGGAGCTCCCGGCGCCTACGATTCTAATACATCATTGGGATCGCTGCTGCCGACGATCGCGGGTTATCGAGACTCGTTTTACAGTTCGCTGATCGGGAAAATCAAACCCGAGCATCGCCAGCATCTGGAACAAGAATCCCAAGTCAAGAAGCAGATTTTTGGTGGCGTCCGTCAGCATCTGAATGCCCAACTTGCCTCGCGTCGCGCCTATCAACTGGTCAACTGCCGGCTGGCTTCGATCTTTGCACGAATGGGGTTTCCTTCCGCCGCCAAGGAGCAATCGGAGTTGGTGCCCGTTACGTCGGCGCGAATCATTTGCCAGATCGACTGCTTGTTGAGTGAAGCCAACCGCGCGATCAAGAGTGGCGAATTGGCGGAAGCACTCAAGTGCATCCCCGAAGTCAAACAATTACTCCAGCGCGGCATTCAGTGCGGCGCCATCGTCGATCCGTGGAACATCATTGGCTTCGATGGAAACTACAGCCTCTTCCCGGCCATCGAAAACTCGGTACGCGACCATCGCGCCTATGAATTGGTCGATCTGGTCGAGTGCATTATGGCGATTTGTTCAAAGCTATGGAGCGAAGCGGCAGCCTTAGACGAAGTGGAAATTTCAAGGGAGATCCGCCAAGAGTTTTCCTCGTTGGTTGATTGGTGGCGACCATTCGCAGCCCACGAAGTAATGTCCATGGACGCTGTTGACGGGCTCGACATTTTCCAAGCGGCCGAACTGGTCGCTCAGGCACTGCGACTGTGGCATCAAGGCGGGGCCGAAACGGGCGACATTAGCTTCTGGGCCGGCCATGCAGATCTGTTCGATTCGCCAAAAGCTTACACGCTAGTAGTCGATTCATTAATTCAACGCAAAGATTACTCGACGGCGATGGCGCTACTAATCCACTGGCTTAGCCAAGCCAACGCGATCGGGCTCCAACAAGCTGACAGTTCCTTTCACAACATTGCCTTTCGGTGGATCGTCGAACAGAAAAAACTGTTGCTGGCTAATGGGAACGAGGGGAATGCTTCCAATGACGGGAACGCCCCCGGCGATGGAACATCAACTTCTGCAGTTCCCGAATCGCCTGAGACTATCTGGAACCGCATCGCGAAATTCTACGACTTCGTCGAAGCCAACGCGGACCAGTACTGGGACGTCCCAGATTTCATCCTTGATCGGACTGCACCCGGCTCAACGAATTCGGAGGACTTTGTCACCGAGATCAATCAACTGGATCTTGAGGACGACCAAGAGGACGAGGAAACGTCTCTCTTCAGTGCCGCTTATGAGAACGTCACGTTCAGCGATTCGGCCGACGACGGAAATGAAGGTGAAATATACGACACGCGCGGATCATCGGACGAGGCACTTGAAGCCGAAGCGGATCGCGTCATGGACCGGCTGGAGTTTTTAGGCACCGTGGCCAGCTACTGGCGGATTGCCGCCACGATTCCACTGCCGGTTGACCGCGAAAACGGACCGCCTGAATTGGAAACTACCGTCCATGAGCACCTCGAAAAACGGCTGGGGGCAGTTCGGAACTGGCTGAACCAGGCGAAACGTAATTTCGAAAAACTGACCGCGCTCAGCGAAACGATCAGTCATTACAAAATCCCACGCAACGGCATCGACCAAGATTCTATGT
>CALKXO010000445.1 GCA_938003615.1 uncultured Pirellulaceae bacterium
CTTGAGTTTTGAGTTGAATTGTTGTGTTAATACTTAATTCAACGCGCCAACCCAACGGTTGGTTCAAAACTTCAAGGAATTTTTTTGTTATTAGACTCGTTTTTTAAAACCTCAGACAGGTTTAACGACAGACACTAGCTAAGTGATCTGGTTTCGGTTTTCGTGTGCGCACTGCTTGCACATGAAGTCAATGCAGCATTTTCCGGCAACGAAGCGTTCGAGCCAATCGTGGTTGTCGAACTGGAATCGGAAGTTGCGTGTTGTAGTACGGAAGACAGCATCCGACCGACGCGTTCGATGGTTCGTTGTGGTGAACACAATGCGGAGAGAACCAGTCGGAAGGTTCCCGCAATTTTTTTGCCGCCACACCGTTCGGCGACTGCGAGACGATATTGAGCCAGTGCAAACACATGCATCTGTTCAGCACAGCGCTTGATGAACGGTGCATTATCGAGAGCCTGAGAAAACTCTTCATAAGAAATTGGTGACTGATCTGTTTGACGCCGCCTTGCTCGATCGACCGCATAGGCGATCGACCGATGCATACGCATCATGCTGGTTCCGTTGAGCGATCCTGAATGCACGCGATAGTGAACTAGCACCTCGCCGAGGTTAGCCAGACGCGCAGTCTCGCCCATCCGCAACATCATATCCCAATCATCGATCAATCTTAGAGACCAGTAGCCGCCAATTGATTTCAACCGATCCGCATCAATCATAACCGAGCTGTGAGCCAGTCCGTGCTTACCTTTCATCATCGCCGGAAATAGTTTCTCGTGCGTGCAGGGCAATGCAAGCGAACTTCCATGACAGGCGCTACCGATCGGGACGATCTGCGTCCCGAGTATTCCCACGTCTGGATTCTGCTTCATGAATGCCAGTTGTTTGGCCAGTCTAGTGGGCAATGAGATATCGTCCGCGTCCATCCGAGCCACGAAGCGCGTTGTGATATTCTCAAGCCCACGATTTGCGGCATCTGCCGTCCCCCCGTTTTCCTGTCGGACGATACTGACGCGTGGGTCAGTGAGTGAGCCAAGGTATTCGGGCGTACCGCCCGAACCTACTCTCCTTAACGGACTCAGTGACGGTCTTTCCGTAACAATCGTAATAGTCCAAGTCTCGTCGCGATCGTGGTCACCTCCAAACTGGTCGCCCGTCTAGACGTCTATTGATGGAGGGGTAGTTCACTGTAGAGGTGTGTTTGGAGCGGCCTGCAAATTGCTGGCCGGTGAAGCGATAGGATTCCGTCGTTGAGTCGTTGAGTCGTTGAGTCGTTGAGCAAAACTACCGCCGGGCCTCAATTGGGACTAGCGACTGTGATATAGCCATGGCTGATCTTGATCAGCAGAAAAATCTTGAGCTTCAGAATCTTCCCCGTCGGTCTGTGTGGCCGACGACATCGGCGCGGATCGGCTTAGCTGTTGTGTTTGCTTCATGACTTCCATGGCTAGGCTTCTGTAATCCTGGGCTCCGTTAGAATCTCCAGCGTATTGGAAGATCGATTGACCGTAGCTGGGGGCTTCGGCTAGTCGAATGTTGCGGCGAATGCGCGTGTCAAAGCTAGTCACTTCGGCCCACATCGAATCGCTGCCCTGATGCTGAGCGAAGAAGTACTCGACATCCCCAACGATCTCGTTGGCCAGTCGCGTTCCTGTATCAAACAGACAATAGACCAGACTGGTCAGGCGTAAATTCGAATTTAGCCTACGCGCGACAAGTTCGATCGTACGCAGTAGTTTGCTTAGTCCGTGCAGCGCGAGGAAATGTGGTTGTAATGGAAGGTAAATTTCATCGGCAGTGGTCAGTGCGTTGAGGGTAAGTACTCCCAGCGATGGCGGGCAATCGAAAATGATGTAGTCAAATTCCTGGTGCACATCAGCCATTTTGTCTCGCAGAATGATCTCTCGTCCAACGGCACCAGAGAGTTCCATTTCGGCGGCGGCCAGGTCAATGTGTGATGGGGTTAGCCAGAGGTTGTCTTCGACTTGGTGACAGACATTGGCCAGTGGCGTTTCATCAGTTAGCACGTCGTAGACGGATAGATATTCTTCCTGCATGCCGAAGCCTAGGTGCAGCGATGCGTGAGCCTGCGGATCGAGATCGATCAACCAAACGCGCTTTCCCTGTTCGGCCAATGCAGCGCTAAGATTGACAGCGGTGGTCGTTTTGCCAACGCCTCCCTTTTGATTGATAACAGCGATCTTGCGCATTGTGGAAACTCCATTTTCCGATGTTCAAATTGCCGGCTCGCGCGCGTGCGCGCCGTTGCCTGAATTCTCATTATATGGTAGCCGTCGTTTTTCTACCTAGAGAGATTCTTCCCGCGTTTTAGCGTGCAATAGAGCCACTATTTTGCGTTTGAGCACTGCCAAGAAGGATTTTCACCACAGAGCCAGCACCATCGAAGGGCAACTTTACCAAGCCGCAATGCTGCCACCGTCTACCAAGAAAGCGCTGCTGTGCTTTGGCCAAATGAATCGGTATCGATCGCCGCGTCTTGAAGCATCCGTACAAACAGGTTGCTCAGTGGCGTGTCATGCTGATTTTTCAGATCAATCGCCCGTGATCGTAGCCGTCGCCGCCAGCCAGAAAGATCGGCAGGTTACGGGCATCGTGGGCATCGTGGGTGTTCGCGCTACCAAGATTACTGCCGAACATAATGGAGGTGGGTGCTGTCGGCTCTGTGAGTATTGTTTCGCCCCGTTTTCCGCCAGCGATCAGTTCCGCCAGCGATCAGTGCGATCGGTATTGGTGAAAAATAGCGTCCGGCCTCAAACTACAAAAGGATTCAATGCTTTTGAAGTCATAGAGGAATGGACGCCATGAAAGAAGTTACCCGAAGAATCAGTTTTAGTATCCCTCTCAAGCTCATTTGAACTCTCATTCGTTGACGCCATGTTGCGAGTCGTTTGGCGAATCATTGCTTTGGTCAACACATTGTCCTGTCGCGAACTTAACCCGCGATCCTTCGAACGGTTTGAACGCCACGCACTACGTCACGATCAAGATGGCGTTGAGAAAATCTTGGCCAGTAGCGATCTGGAAAAACGTCGGCACCGGTTAGCAGGAGGCTCCAATGACTATGAGCGCGGCCGCGGATATTTGCAGCATTACCGACCGTTCATGGACTACGCCGACCTCCGGGCAGCTTGACTCACTTGGTCGGTCTTGGAAGCAACGAGCAGTTTCCATTGCGTCGTAGCGAAGTTTGGTTGTTCGGGCAAAAGGGTCATCTCTCAATGTTAGCAGTTAGAACTCAGAAACCAAGTAAGACCTATCGGTCATCTATTCCTTGGCCTATTCCTATTTCGAACCGATGATCTCGTCTATCGAGTCGTAAATCTCGCCTTTGTATTCGATCAGCTTTAGTCTCTTCATTGCCGATAGGTGTTGAAGGCCTTCGAGAGTGATCGGAGTTTCGCTTAAACCAATGCCTTCAAGCTTTTCAAGCGTTACGATTTTTTTCAGGTCGTCGTCACGTACATCGCAGCCAAGCAATTGAATCTCTTCGATGTTCGGCAGGCCGGTGACTAGGTTAAGCATCTCAGAAGAGAAGTAGTCAGGGCGGAATTCGATCGCGAAGATCATCGAGTCCGCCGTGCGGCGCTTCATGGCTGCACCGCTGGCGACTAAATCGAAGGTTGCGGTTCGATCATCAAAGCCTATCCCGGCAATACTCGAGCCCGGCGCGTCGTTAGAATAAAAGTCTGCCCGAGAAATTTCTTGCGGCCGGCGACGGTGGTCCAGTTGGTAGTAGCGACTGCTCAACCACGGACGCACCTCGTGGAGGTGCATTTTTTCGCCGGGGGCAGCCGTCAAGCAGAAGTAATCGAGAAACGCCTTAGGCTCATGAGGGAATGGAACACGCACCGCATCCCAACCCATGAGCTGTTCGACGGAGCCATCCTTTTTTGAAATGCTGGCCTGCGGTAGGCCGCCAGAATAAAGCACGTGAGCAAAACAGTGCCGAACATGGCCGGTGTAAAATCCTGCCGGTAGAAGTAGCAGTACTACGACAACGCTCCAGCCAAACCACCGAGGCGTCTCGGGGTGGGCCGGGTCAGGGATTGCCAGAAGACCTTTGCACGATCGGTTTTCGACTGCCGTGGCGTTGAGCATCAGCCAAGTCCCCACAATGGCGGTGCACACATTCCACGGCAGAACGCTCAGGTTCCATTGAATAAACAGCATGAACCCGGCGATGCCAATATGGAGTAGCAAACAAGTCCAAGCCGCCAGACGAGGACGCGCGATCGCAAAAATTCCCTGAGCGATTTCACTAATCGTGACTGCGTGGGCGAACCAGTAACACCACTTGGACGGTTCAGAGAAACCCGCTTGATACACCAGCTGCAAGCTGTTTCCTTGATACCACTCCACCGAAATAGCTTTATGGATCCCGGCCCACAACCACAGCGCGACCAACGCCCACACGCAAAATTGCTTTGCCCGTTCAAAAACGCAGGCGATCGTAAAAACAGCGATCCAGAGAACTTGAGGCTGGCACCTTGTTTGGTCCCAAAGCATGGCCGCCGCTAGTACGACTAGATGAGTTGCCAAACCGAAACGTCGGGGTGAGGCTAAAACTCCGACGAGGCTGACGATGATCAAGAAGCCAAACGGAATCTGTGGTAGTCCCGCAACCCACGGGATATTGACCAGCGACTGACGGACTTCCCACAGTGGCCATGTAATCAGAACTGTTGCCAGTTGGGCAAGGATGCAAACCACAAGGAAGAGATAGTTCTCGTAGCCGATTTGCCCGGCCGCCCACATTGAGAAGCGCTGCTCCGATCGGGTAGCGGCAACGGAGGTCGAAGGTGTTGTTTGTCTTTTTGCCATAGGCGGTTTCCGAGTTTACCCAAACCGAGCATGGTTGTCAGGTTCATGCACGGCGGTGCCCTGAGTCAATATTGGCGATTGACTCGTCTATCGAATTCAAGGTGCGTGCGCTGCTGGTGCTGCTTCTTTTTTTTTGTTGGCCTTGGTGTTTTTTTTTAGTACTTCCTTTTTCAGATCGCGCGGTTTGAGCGAAAATTCGTCAGCGATTTTTCCATTGAGCTCGACGCACTTACAAGTTAGTTTTTCTGATTCGCAAGTGATGATAAAGATATGCGAACCAGAGCTGGCCAACCCCGGTGCTTGGAGATACCAGCGGTCAGGTTTCGGTTTTCTCGGTGGGACTCCCAAGCCGCCTTCGCCAATATAGACAACGCCGCTGGGGTCTTTGACGTTACCGCGAATTGGAACCGTGCGTTTGATGGTATGCCCATCGTTTTCGCAAACCAGATCAACGTTGTACTTTTCGAATGTGGGAACCCAGCTTTGCAATGCCGTACCGGGAGTCTTGACGGCCGGGTAAGCTGGACGGTGATACTGAGCGATCAGCCAACGGTTTTTTGGGCGGGACGATTCAAGTTCTTCGACGAGCCATTTTTTCTGGCTGCCGGCGGTACTAATTTCGGTGTTCAGCGTGACGAGCCGGACTTCGGAACTAAGATTGACTCCGTAGTAGTTTTTGTTGTCGCTATCGAGCCCAAAGACATTGTTGTAGATCTTCCCGCCATCATGATTGCCACGCGTTGGGATGATTGGCAACATGCGTCCTGTCGGGCCGATGGTCAATTCGTTGGCCGACATCCATTCCGCCCACTGCTCAAGGTTGGTGCCTTTGACGATGTAGTCTCCGCCGTGGGCCAAGGCAATGATGTCATCTTGAGGGGCTTTGTTGGCGTGCGAGTCATGGACCATCTGGGCAAGCATTGTGTTGACTCGACGTCGTTCTTCTCGGTCCGTTCGGGAATCGCCGCCACTGAAAATACTTAAGGGGCGATCGTCGTTGGGCGCCGTAACAAAGTACATGGGCTTCGATTTGTGTTGGTCGCTGAAAATTTGGAACTCGTAAGCAGTGCTTGCCTCGAGGTCTTTCATCCGCGCGTGGTAGTAGTAGAGCTCGACTTCGCCACCGATATATTTGCCGGTCTCTGCGGCAAGCGTCGCGAATTTTTCGGTGCTGCCTTTGACGCGATACCGGAGGAGGCCTTTGCTGGCTTGTTTGGCCGTGCTCCAAGAAATCGTTGCTTGTTGGGAAGGATCTGCGGTCCAAGTGACTCGGAAATGGGCGGGCTGCGTCCCTTTCAACTCTGCTTCTTTGCCCCAGTTACTGGAGCCATTTAGAATGGAGCCGTTTAAACTGGCAAGAAGCAACACAACAATCCAAGAGGAGGGCGTCGATAGTATTTTTGAGGTATGCATGTGCTGATTGTAGTAAAACAGAGTTTTAAGAGGTATCAGAGTCAGCCAAAACATCAATCGTCCAAAACATCAATCGTTTCTGCTTCTGAGTTGAATAGCACCGATTCCCAGTGCCACATCGTCGCCAACACACAAACGCCGCCCCAATTCGCGGTTCGGATCACCGTTTCGGGCCACGCCACCCAGCCAAAAGCTGTCATGCGACTCGCCGACGTAACTAACCCCCACAGCAGCATATAGATCGCAATAATTTTGTAGCGTGTAAAAATCAATGCAATTGCCATTAAGATGTCGAGCCATCCAATAAATAACAAGGCCGTTTCAACACTTGGCTGCGCAAGGTCGAGTTGGAAGATTTGCGTGTCGCTTAGCAGGATCAGATCACAGAACGGGCCATGAAGCTGGATGGCTTTGAAGCCATGGACGATAAAAGTAGCCGAGATCGCTATGGTCAAAACCCATCTGGCCATGATTGTGGCCATGTTTGTTCGTTTACTTTGCGATCCAATCACCAGCATCAAGACAATTGGGCACGTGAACCGAACGGCGACTTCACCGATAGCTAGTTCGCTATAAATGCCACCGCGTGCCATATGAGCCAACGCGTTTGCGAAACACCAGACTGCTACGAAACCGGCGGCAACAAATTCGCACCAATAAAGAGCTTTCCTCCAGCCTTGCTGACGCGCCCGATTGGGATTGTCGGACGTCGGTCGCAGGAACATGTTGAACGCAAATACAATACCGGCAACCAAACAGAGATAGGCTCCAGCATCGTCTAGCCATTGGGCAGCGTTTTCAGAGACGCCGCGCTCGAATCGTAAGTACTCGAAAATATGGCTTTCGGATTCTAGGTCGTTCCAAAGATAGCGACCGGCGATGCCAATGCATTGGAGTACGATAATCAATCGCAAGCAGCGAACTACGATCTGGCGAGTTTTGCTCCAGCGGGAATCACCCGTTGAAATTGAGTTAGCAGGAGATTCGGTTTCCATTAAGTTGAAGATGGTTCAAATGCTAAAGGTTGTAAAGGCGTGTTGGAGTGGTCGTGCGCGTTTTTTTGACATGGGATGCGTTGCTGAGCCGAACAAAACCTTGCGTCGCTGTTCGTTCATTCGATGATGGGAAGTTGCGTCGAATGAGTTTCATTGGATTCCTCGGGGAGAAATGTTTGTTCTGGTACATCTTGATTTTTTCTGTTCTAGACATCATGGCTGTTGTTGCGATCTACGATATGGTGCAAACGCGCTACCCGATTCTGCGCAATTTTCCGCTGGCCGGTCATGGACGGGCCGTGTTGGAGAAACTTGGTCCAAAGCTACGCCAATATATTATCGCAAGCAATAACGAAGAACGTCCATTTGATCGCGACCAGCGCGAGTGGATTTACTCGTCGGCTGATGGAGAGAATAACTATTTTGGGTTTGGCACGGACAATGATCTCGAGCGCACGCCCGGGCATCTGATTATCAAGCAATTGGCGTTGCCAATTATAGAGCCGACCAAAGGCGAGGCAGGATACGACCAAGACAACCACCATCCCTTCCGAAGAGAATTGTCAAAAAGTGATCGATCTCATGCGTTAAATCGTCTTGACTGGCTCCGTGGAATGCGAAGTTTCGGCCAATATGGGGCTCGGCTAAGCACAATTCAGATTGTCTAGGACAGGCCACGCTAGCACGTCGTTCGGTTGGGTTTCTGATGGCAGAAGATATCTGCATTGTCAGCAGCGAGCGTAATCTTTACAAAGCGTATTGAAAAATGTTCTGGACTGGTTGCCAAACAGGAAATATCTTCCAAAACAATTGATACTTGGAATTGCGGGTCTGTGGTTTTGAGATGCCCAGTCTGATCCTTGGATCATAATTGGCATTGGTTTTGCAGATGTTTTTCCTCGACGCTGTTTCCCCACAACCAAACGGCATCGACTAAGAACCTTTCCAGAAACCTCCAGAAACCTCGTCGTAGATCGGACACTCCTGTGCGGCCCGAGATTTCTGGATAGGTACTAAATCCGAACAAATAACAACCTGTATCCATTGCCACATCATCACGGATTCGATTTCGTTGGCATTGAAAAACCATTTTGATTTCGTCAGGGAGGACGAGTAATGAAATCTTCAGTATTGAAAACAGTTTTGATGGCAATGGTTGCTGTCGTAACACTGACCGACACAGCTTCGGCTCAGGAAAAATCTGGTATTGTTGCTGTATTGGACGTCGCCAAGGTCTTCAAGCAAAACCGCAACTTTGAGTCTCGGATGCAGTCGATCAAGGCTACCGCAGATCAGCTTAAGGCCCAGATTCAGCAAAAACAGGAAGCCATTAAGCAAGAAGCCATGGGCTTGAAGGATTTCGAGGTTGGTTCACCAGAGCGCAACCAAATGGAAGGCGCACTTGAGCAAAAGCAGGCTGGCTTGCGAACCGAGGCTCGCCAAGCGGAAATGGATCTGCTCAGCAAAGAAGCCAAAGTTTACTACGAAACTTACGAGCAGATGCAAACTGTTCTTAAGTCGCTCTCGGCTCAACACGGTATCTCACTGGTACTGCGTTTCGACAGCGAGGACGTTGATCCCACCAATCGTGGTGAGGTAATCAAGGGCGTTAACCGCGCTATTGTCTACCAAGAAAAACTGGACCTGACCACAATGGTCATCAATCAAATGTCCGGCGACACTGCCGGCGCCGGTGGAGCGACTCGTCGATAGTGCCATAGGAGTTCAATGAACATCTCCAGAGAGCAGAGCTGGTCCGTCAACGGGCTGGCTCTGTTTTTTTGTGCCTTGCCGTTTCGAACTGGTGCCTGAGATGGGCGAATTAAATTAAATCGCGGATTACAATAGATGGCTTAGCGAGTGATGATTCTCGCGGTTGTGGACTGTCACAAATGGCTAACCAAACGAACACCGGACGATCATGAATATCCTTGTTGTTGAAGACACGTTGGTTGACCGACTAGCACCAGCATCTACATCACGTCCAGCGTGGGCGATCACTTGCGGCAGCTTCCGTTTGATTGATTGGTTGAGTCGTATGGAGGGAAACCTGACGACCCATGTACGTCCGTTCCTTGCCGCGATTGTTGCTGCAGACTTTCCTGCACTGACATCGGACTTCAATCAGAACGAAGAAACGACGCTGATCGTTAATGCGCGTTTGGCGCCGACGTTTTCAAATTTTTCGATGTTAAACGGTTTCATCCAATCGCATGGGCAATCAGAAACTCCGGTGGCCGCCAGCGGTAACAGCGCTGTGTTGATCAAAACTGGAACGCTATGTGCAGCGGCGGAAGAGGCTGGGTTAGTCTTTGGGCAGTTTGCCGCGCAGCTGATTGAGTCGTCACAAACTGGTGGTTTGCAGACTCAAATCGTTGACGGCGAATTTTTGATGTTGGACGATCCCCACAATATTGTGGATGCACACATGAAATGTTGCGCAGAAAATCTAGAATTTCGCCTGACCAGCGGCGACTATCAGCAGCTCTCTGACGGAGTTTATCTGTCAAAGAAATCGCCAGCAGCGATTCCCGAGAGCGTGGTGTTCGATTGCAGCGATGGCCCCGTCGTGATCGACGCGCGTTGTTCTATCGGTCCGTTCACTTACTTTCGCGGTCCAGTGTACGTAGGGTCGGGTTCGAAAATCAGTGAGCACAGTTCGATCAAGGATGCCGTCTCCATCGGCCATACGTGCAAAATGGGTGGCGAGATCGAAGGCGTCGTGGTGGAGCCCTATAGTAATAAGCAACATTACGGATTTCTCGGCCACAGTTACCTAGGTAGCTGGATCAACGTTGGAGCGGGAACCTGCAACAGCGATCTGAAAAATACCTATGGGACTGTGAACATGCATTCTTTGGCGGGGGAGCAGAATAGGATTGCCACGGGGATGCAGTTCGTGGGGTGTTTGATCGGCGACTATGCAAAAACCGCAATCAACACCAGCATCTTTACCGGAAAGCTGATTGGTGTGGGCAGTATGGTGTACGGGATGGCAACGACGAACGTGCCATCGTTTGTCAATTACGCCCGATCGATTGGGCAGATGGGGTTGCTGCCGCCGGAAGTCATTGTCACCACACAGCGGCGGATGTTTGGCCGCCGAAAAGTTGAGCAACGCGATTGTGATGCGCAATTGATTCGTGACATGTACCAAATGACCAATGACCAACGTCCCGATGGACTAACGACGGAGCAGTTGGAGTTTTAGTATTTGATGCGGGTTGAAGAGCAATTCAGCGCTCCAAAGCAGATTAAGCGGTTAGCCGTTTCGGGGATAGCCACGGTTGCGTTGAACGGGCGATGGCCACTCTCGAAATGTGACTTACAGGCAAGCAGGATGCTTACCCCACTTTTAAGGTGAACGTACCTCAAGCAAATCGGCTTGGTTTTACGCTAAAAATTTCCATCCAGAGCCAATTTGCCACGTCTTCGCCCTGTTGATTCCGGGTCGGTTTACTAAAATACTTTCTATCTAACCTAATTTGGAATCCTATTGCATGTCCCTTCAAGACTTCTTCAAGCAAGACAAACTTACAATTTCATTCGAGCTATTCCCACCCAAGACCGAAGCGGGGGAAAAGAGCTTGTATGAGCACGTCGCGCAGCTGATGGAATTCTCGCCCGAATTCATCACTTGTACCTACGGTGCCGGGGGATCCACACGCGGCAAAACGTTGGAGATCATCGACAAAGTCAAGCGTCAGTTTGACGTACCTGTAGCGTCACACTTGACGCTCGTCGGCAGTAGTAAAGATGACCTGCGTGGGTATTTACAAACCGCTGCCGATCAGGGCGTTGACTACATCGTCGCGCTGCGGGGAGACCCGCCCAAAGGCGAAACTGAATTTACGCAGGCCGAAGGCGGTTTTCAGTACGCCAACGAACTGGTTGAGCTAATCAATGCGGAGTTCTCTAACTTTGGCGTCTTGGTCGCTGGCTACCCAGAAACTCACAAAGACGCCGTCAGTCCGGAGATTGACCTAGACAATTTGAAACGCAAAGTCGACGCCGGTTCCGACGCGATTGTCACACAGTTGTTCTATGACAACGATGATTTTTGTCGTTTTCGCGACAAATGTAGAGCGCGTAAGATCGAAGTGCCGATCGTGCCCGGACTGCTACCTGTTACCAGCCTGAAACAGATTGAACGAATTACTTCGATGTGCGGTTCGAAGCTACCAACGAATTTCACAGAAGCACTTTCAAAAAGTGACGAGCCCGACGATCAGTATAAGGCTGGAATTGAGTTGGCCATCGAGCAAACGCGTGATCTGATCAGTAGCGGTGTTGAGGGTGTTCACTTTTACGTTTTGAACAAGTCTGAAGCGACTACCGACATTCTTAATGCGATTAACACGAAGTCCGTGTCTTGATTCTGGTTTTTTGATTCAACAGTCCGCTGGTAAGCTTAATCGTCAGCTGGGGTCGAGTCCGCACAAAGTTAAGCCCATCCGTATTTTGCAAATCCTTTCTCCGAAGGTCGGGCACTTTATTCCCTCAGGAGCAGTCCTTTGTTTACTCCATCCTCAAGTTCAGATTTTTCTGTATCGGCCCTCCGATATTTGCGATGGATATTGCCGTGCCTGTTTGCCATGTCCGTGGCGTTGCCGCAGTTCTGTTTATCCCAAACCACTCAAGACGCAGGCAGCAGTTCGCCCAGTCGTGACGAGAGTAAGGCGTCTGGTGGCGTCCTGAATGAGCTGACTCAGATGGTCCCGGGAGACATTGAGTCTGGTTCACAACTGGAGGCGTCGTTGAAAGAAGTGGTGAAACTGTTTACCAGTCGCAACTTGAAAGAAGCGCAGAGCGCATTGGAAAGGCTCAATTTAACTGAAGCTCGTATGCCACCGACTGAATTGATGTTGGCGGCAATGGCTTATGCTGTTGGCGATAACAATTCAGGCAAACGCTTGCTGGAAGCCGCCGCAATTTCTCACACCGACTATCCCGATATCTATTTCTCATTCGCCCGTTTAGCATTGGGACAAAACCGAATCACTGATGCTGATGCACTTGCCGCCAAAGCATTAGTGACGATACAAAGCAGCGCTGGTGCATTTGACGCAATTCAAATGGAACACTTTAAACGCCGCTACTACGACATTTTGTATCAGGTAGCAAAGGGGCGCGGCAAAATGGATGACGCGAAAGCGGCAGTGGCTGAATTGGACAAAATCGCTCCCGACGCGCCACAAACGTTGCTGGCTAGTGCGGAAATCGCATTCGAATTCGACGACTTGGACAAAGCGCTCGGCTTTCTCAGAAAGTTAGACCAAAACCAAACAGGGGACAGTTTCCGATCTGCTGAAGTTACACTTGCATCGTGGCTACAACGCAAGGGAAAGACCGAAGAAGCTGGTGCGCTGTTAAAGCAAACGGCCCGAGAGCGCCGGCGAGATGGGAAAGTCCAATTTGCATTGGCTCAGTGGTCGATCAACCAAGAGGACTTTCCGGCTACGCTCTCTGCGGTCAAAGCGCTCGAGGACATCAATGGCGACACTAACGCATCACGTGAACTACGTGGCAAAGCCGCTTTTGCCCAAGGCGCATATTCGATGGCCGAAAATCAATTTAAACGTCTGACAGCAGACAATCCGGTCAATTTTGATTACGCCAACTTGTACGCGCTGTCGTTGGCACACAGTCCGAAGAAAGAAAAACAGGATCTGGCTGTTAATTTGGCTCGGCAGATCGCTCAAGCTAAATCCAACAACGTGATTGCTGTCAGTTCACTGGGCTACGTGCTGATGAAGACCGGCCAGCTAGACGCGGCAAAATCCATTTTGGGGAGTGTTGCCCAGCAGCCGAATTTGAATGTGGAAGTCACTTTTATCATGTGCTACCTGCTTTCAGAGACAGGCCAGAAAGAAAAAGCACAGACAATTTTAAGCAAGATCGTCGAAGCCAAGGGCTTGTTCTTGTTCCGCACCGAAGCGAAGAAGCTGCTGAAGATGAACGCGCAATCTTCTGGCGGATTACCTACGCCATCTCCGTAGTTATTCGCGCAGAGGCTTCGGCGCGGCTACAGATCAATGTTTATCGACCACAAACTACCTACCAGCCGAATGATTGTTGGACGGCGTCTGCGATTTGGCCAGAGGGATCAGACGAGGCGTTGGACCCTATCGTCGGCAACGCAATTGGCTCCTGCATCCAATCTTCGGTGTCGTCCTCGAACATCGCCGCCTTGGCTTGGCGTAGCATCGCCGCATCCACCATCGCGGCTTCCTTGGCGTCGGCTTCTTCTTGGCGGGCACGCGTGATTTCTGCTTGAAGTTCGTATTGCTGAATCAGTCGCGGGATCAGATCGGAGACCTTTTGCAGACCGCACCGAGGTTTGGCCGACGAAAGAACTGGACTGTTGATGGGTTGGATCATTGCAGGTTCCTGAAATGGGATGTCTGTCACTTGTCTGTAACAATCATTGGCGACCCCCGTGACACCTCTGGTCACAGCCCAACTAAATCTTTGAAAAATGGTTTTCTGCCAGCAGTGAAAGCAAAATGGAGTTGAAATAGAGACAAAGATTGGTCAAAACCCTTGGAAATCCGGCTCAGGCAAGTGCCAGCATTTTGGTACGATCGATGTCTGACTTTGCCAACGAAGACTCTGTTAGACGTTCCATGAAGCCCTTACCGCAAAAATCTCTTTTGTTGCTGGCCCTAGCTCTGCTAGTGATCGCTTGGCCGGTCGTGATGGGTGAGGACGTCGCCGGACAGGACACTTCTGGATTGGACGTCGTACTTGAGAAAAGACCTGACGGCACGACTGCCAAGCGCACGGGAAAAATCTTGGACTGGATTGGCGTGTCTTTGAAACTCGATCAGTCAGGCCGCATACGCGAAATCGACAACGATCAAATAGAGTCAATCGAGACGCGCTGGCCGCCAGAGTATTCTTTGGCGGTTTCTCAAATCGAAAACGGAAAACTTTCTGAGGCTGCTCGCGCGCTCGACGACGCGCTTCTGAAAGAACGTCGGCAATGGGCCCAGAATATTATCCTTGCCAAATTGATCGTCGCGCGACAATCACTTGGACAGCACGTCTCTGCGGTTCAGTCGTTCATACGTTTGGTCCGCAACGATCCACAAAGTCGTTTTTTGCATTTGGCTCCACTGCCATGGGAGACTGGAAAATCAACCGGCAATTTTCCTTCAACTGCGCAGGCGCAGAAGTGGCTAGAATCTGGTGGTCGCGCCGGCAGCGATTTGGCCGCAGTGTCGCTGGTCGCATCATCATGGTTGATGGCGTCCCAATCACGTGACGCTCGGCCTGTTTTGGAGGAACTGGCAACCGATCTTGACCCCACGATTTCAGCGCTCGCCGTGGGGCAACTTTGGCGACAGCAGAAAGCCGTCAGCGCGAAACGATTGGCCGTCTGGAGGCGACGTCTGGAGGTGATGCCGCTATCGGCCAGTGCTGGCCCGCTGTATACGGTCGCGCTGGCCGAATCCCAAGCATCGATCAACGCCTTAGCCCTTCGAGACTTCATGCGAATTGCAATTTTGCATCCAGACCAAGAGATTCTTGCAGCACCGGCGTTGTACCGTGCAGCCACTTTGTTGCACAATGAGGGCCGTACTGAGGTTGTTGCCTCCTTGGTGGAAGAACTCAAATCAAAATATCCTCAATCGCCGTGGGCTAACGAAGCTGCCTTTGACCAGTAGTGTTACAACTTCGGCTACCAAAAATCACTCGAACCAATCTGTTTTGAAATTCTATGAACTCCGTTTCTATCTTGGCCGGACTGCCTGTCCTGATTTTGATGCAAGACGCAGCAGCGGCGTCCGATGTCGCCCCCACAGGTTTTTTTCAAATCCTGTTTTCTGGGGGCACACCCGGCGTCATCATTATCGTGCTGTTATTATTGCTATCGGTCTATTCGGCTTACTTGATTGTCGACCACTTTCTGACGATCCGAAGAACCGATCTAATGCCGGAGGGCTTGGCCGACACGGTTCGGCAGTGTCTGATCACCAGTGACATCCGCGGAGCGCAACAGGCCTGTAAAGAGAAGCCCAGCTTTCTCTCATTTGTTCTAATGCACGGAATTGCTGAGCTGGAATTTGGTTGGAACGCTGTCGAAAAGTCACTTGAAGATGCCTTGGCCGAGCAGTCGGCGCGACTGTTTAGAAAAATCGAATACCTGTCGGTGATAGGTAATATTGCACCGATGATTGGTCTGTTGGGGACTGTGATTGGCATGATCATGGCGTTCCAAAATGTGGCTTCGACACAAGGAACAGCTTCAGCGCCTCAGTTGGCCGAGGGGATTTATCAAGCGTTGGTGACGACGGTAGGGGGGTTGATTGTGGCCATTCCGTCCATCGGAGCGTTTGCTCTGTTTCGAAATCGCATTGACCAGTTCGTGGCTGAAGCGGCTTACGTAACACAACACGTGTTTGCACCGCTTCGTCGTCGTCCTAAACGCAACGGAGCCTCATAGGGCATGCAAATACCGCGTTACAAACCGTATCAGAAATTGGGCTTCAACATGACGCCGATGATCGACGTCGT
>CALKXO010000446.1 GCA_938003615.1 uncultured Pirellulaceae bacterium
CATCATCGGAACGATCAACGGATTGGCTGCCGTCTGGGCCGTTGGAACAGGCCCCTGACCTTCAAAACTTCGAATCGCGCGGCACCCTGTAACTCCGCTGAGTAAAATCCCTAGCAGAAGAAGTGGAATTGCAAAACGAACAGACGAATACTGCCAGCCGCTGGAAAGTTGTTTGCGCGATGTGACGATGCCTTTGCTCCCGTAGAATGGTCGGCGGGAGTTTGAAGACATCCGGACTTCAGGACAAGACCGGCCATGCTAGCAAACGGAGCTTAGCCATTCGCATTGGCTAACTTGATCTTTCCGATGTGCATTTCGTAGACTGCTCCACTGAACCCAACTTTTTCCTGCAATGACGCCTTCAATCTTGGGGGATTTATTCAGAAGTATTGAGACTCGTGCGCGTCGGCTATTTGTGTTAGCGCGAGTTTGGCGACCAAAAACGAAAAAAGCGTCCCTCGCGGGACGCTTTTCTTCAGCCACAGGTTCAGCACTAGCTAGTTATCTGAATCCAGCAAGTCGGCGAAATCAATTTTCTCCTGTTGAGCGGCTTGGCGAAGCTTGACCAAGGCCCGCGCTTCAATTTGGCGAATACGCTCTTTGGTCACGCCAAGCTGAGCCCCGACTTCCTTAAGCGTTTGGGGTTCTTGGTTGTAATCGAGCCCAAAGCGGCTGATAATGATCTTCTGCTCGCGGTCGTCCAGGTTATCCAGAATCTGGCTTACTTGACGCTCACGTAGCTGCTGAGCCGACTCCAGCATGTGCTGGTCGGTACGCTGATCTTCTTTGGAGAGGAACAATTCCTCCGAAGTTGGGCGGAAACGATCCTTCTGACGAAATTCGCTTGGGATAGTCCGCGCGAAGTTCTTCATGATCGCCCAGCTGGCGTAAGTGCTAAACTTATTGCCTCGGGCGTAGTCGAATTTTTCAACCGCACGAATCAGTGACATGTTTCCGTCGCTGACCAGTTGGAAAAAGTCTTCGCTGGCCATGACGTGCCGTTTGGCGATCGAGACGACAAGTCTGAGGTTGGACTGCACGATCTGGTTTTTGACTTTCACAGCCTGATCATAGAGGGCCTCAATTTTATCCATGTCGGCCGCACGTGCACGCGAGCTTTCCATGTTGTCCCGAAGCTTGGTTGCCTGATACTTAAGAAAGTTGTACTTGCGAAATAGGTACTGTTCTTGTTCACGATTCAACAGCGCCACCTCATACAGGGAGGCCAAGTAACGTGGCAGCCCGGCAGGAGCTTTCGTTTTACGACGCTTAGTTTCCGACTCTGGCATTGCAGCGTGGACGATTTTCTTCTCCGCTGACTTGCGACGAAATTCATCATTGTCCATAAAGTCCAGCGGCAGGTCCATGATCAATTGCGCCCGCACCTCGTTAACAACTCGGTAGATCGTGGTTTTCGTGCGGCAGTACCGTGAGGCGATCGCTTCGGCCGATTTTCCGGCAACGAATTCTGCATAGATGCGTTCCTTCATCTCCAAATTGAGCGGGCCAGTTTGGTCCGGAAACACCGCAATTTGTGGATTGTCACTATCAAATTGCTTGATGGTGTAACGAATCGTTTCGACGCTGCGAGACATGTTCTTAGCAATGCGGCGAGTCACCTCGGCAGGGCATCCGCCAGCACGTGACAGACGACGAGCGCGATCGATGATCTCGATACGATCTTCGTTTGTTAGTTGGCTGAAACGCTCACCGCGCTGTACCTTCTCGCGGTTGGTTTTTGAGAATTGATCAACACTAGTGTGGAGAAATCCGACACGCTTGCGGCCACCATCAAATATGAATTTGCGACTTACCAAGCCTTGCTGTCGCCAGCGCGAAATGGTCTTCGTGGAAACATTGAATCGCTTGCTAAGTTCGTCAACGGTGAACACCGGTTGGCCGAACTCATCGGCCTTCAAGTTTGCCGAATCCGATAGATCTTCGATAAAGGCGTGCAAATCGTTCCGCAGATCTCCTCCATCGATCATCACGATCGGGCCGGGGTCCATACGAAAACCCGTAATGCGGAAGCAGACGAATTCAAAGTTGTAGGTTTTCTCGATTTGGATCTCACGCAGCAACTGCTCCGCGTTGTCGATCTGTTGGATCTTTTTCTCACGTGGCGCGAAACGTACCTGTTGGTCACGTAGCGCGCTGATTGATTCACATTTGTATTGGGTATGCATTGGGTCCAGCCTCTCTGTTCATCTTGGGTTCAGACGACAACCTATCTTTTGACGCCTGGGAGCGAACAATGTTTCGAATCTTTGATCCTCTTGGTCCAAATCAACACTTTTTTGTGCTTTACTGGATCAGTACGCTTACCTGACATTTAGGTTCGCGATGGAACTGCACTTAGATTCTGTCCTTATTTAAACTTACCCTTCAAAACCTGACGTTGGCCAAGTCGAAAAGTGAAAATCGAACACCTTTCTAACCTTATGGACCGAAAGTCAGTCTCTGGGGAACTATACCAAGTGTCCAGCAAATATCGTTCCAACCGTACCAATCGTCACCCGATTGTCGAATTTCTTCGGTTTTTAGCCTTTGCTTCTAGACGAGTGTGCCATCTTCAGAATTCCCACCAACCGGTAAATTGGACCAGATTTCGGGACGCTTGTCTCAAAATGATACAGGTTCTGGTGCGACTTCGGCGAAATCGAGCTACCGGAAGTTGGCCGGTCTAGATGGTTTCGTAATTCTTAAAGTGCTGGAGTCTTTGGGGTTCGGTGGTTGGGAGTTGGAAGCGCTCCAAAGGTTGTTGGAAGTTGACGCCGTTTGCCCATTCTTTGACTGATCATTGCTTGGCCTAGCTCTGTTCTCTGCGGTTCGATCTGCTGGCAGTGTGCTTGCACGCCAGATTGATTCAAAAAGGCGTTTGCCCAAGTTTCATTGAAAGAATGACGAAGGTCACTTTATCTACTAGGTGCTCCGCTGCGCTGAAACATTCCCACGAATTTGGATCCAAGATGAAGACCGTTTTTGATCGTGACTACTCGTTTTTCGCAACGTTCAAGCTTGCCATCGTGCTGCTATTGTCGGTTCCGTATGTGTCCGCGCATGCCGCCGGAAACATTGATATCAGCATCAATGAGAATCGTGGACTACAACAGAGGGTCGATGCAAGATACGAACACGATGGGAAAGTCGTTGTTGACAACGCGGGGCAAGCTGAGCAGAAGGAGAGGCTCAACATGAAAACGGTGGCCGATCTTGTCTTCCACCAGCGATTGACCGGCAGTGCAGCAGACCCTCAAGCGATCCGATACTACGACTCTTCTTACGGCAACTTCAACATCGACAAGGGCAAGACGAAGGCCACGTTGGAGAAACAGAATCGATTGATCGTCGCGCGCCTGAAGTCCAAGCCTGGCCAGCGGATCCAAATGGCTTCGATACTAGACCTTCTGAACCAAACCGAATTGAACTTAATCAAAAACCCGGCCGACCCTTTGACCTACGCCGGTTTGTTGACCAAGAAATCAGTTGCCCAAGGAGACAAATGGGAGGTTGATAAAAACGCATTGGCTGACTTTTTAGCAGTCGACCGAATCCTGTTTACCGATGCCAAAATGATGCTCAAAACCGCGACGCGCGATACAGCGCGAATCTATTTGCTCGGGCAAGTTGATGCGACCGTGGAAGATGTCGGGACGAGTATGAAGGTGAGTGCGGTCTTCGATGTCAATCGCAAACGCAAACAAGTTACTCAGGTGAGGCTTAGCATTGACGAGAACCGCGAGGCTGGCCAAGTCGCGCCGGGCTTTGAAGGGAAATCACGAGTCAATGTTCAACTACGCGCTGACGATCGCTGTGAACACTTAACGACCGCCAATCTCAAGAAGCTAACTAAATCACGACGTATCAAGCAGCGGCTCCAGTGGCTTTCCGAAAAAGGAAAATTTGCTTTGGAGTACGATCCGCGCTGGAAGATGATTGCGTCGGAGAGCGAAGCGGCAGTACTGCGTTACGTCGACGACGGTGATCTGATGGCTCAGTGCAATGTTCTCCAACTCCCTGCTCGTCCGGCTAGTAATCCGTTGACGCTGGAGAAATACCGTGAAGAGATCGAGACGATCATTCGTGGCGACAAGACGGCCAAGCTAGTCGGTGCTTCAAAACTCAAAACGACAACGGGGCTTGACGCGTTTCGCGTTTCCGTCAAGGGCGTTGAAGAAGACGTACCGGTCAAGTGGATCTACTACCATGTTGCATCTGAAGATGGCCGCCGCCTGACGTTTATCTTTACGCTTGAGCAGGAAATCGCCGACTTGTTCCAGCCTTCGGATCAGCGTATGGTCAACGGGTTAAGCTTTTTCGTGCAGCCAGCCCATCCGAACGTCAAAGTTGCTACCAAACGAGTTGCGCAGAAGGATCGTTTGGATCAAGATGCTTCGGCTAGACGTAAGGACGGTTCCAGACGGGCTGCGAAGAGTCGCTAGAAGTCTCAGCGGTTGAACTTTCTTGTTGCAAATGCCGTAGGGGCACTTGAGAGCATGATCGAAAATCGGTTAACCTTTCGCTTTTAAGACACCACGCCTGACCCCGCACAATCGCGTCAAGGATCAGCGCGCCCTCTAAAAGCGAAAGACGACATGCTCGACCTGTACGATAAAATTCAACAGTCAGTCCAGTTCATCCAGAGCAAATGGGATGTGCGCCCGCACGCGGGAATCATTCTTGGCACTGGATTGGGGCCCCTTGTTGAGCAAATCGATGTTGCTGTTGCAATCGACTACGAGGACATTCCCAACTTCCCAGTTTCTACCGCTCCCTCTCATAAGGGACGTCTGGTTTGTGGCACGTTGGCTGGGAAACCGATCGTTGCCATGCAAGGGCGCTTGCATATGTACGAAGGCTATCCCCTAAAAGAAATTACTCTTCCCGTGCGGATCATGAATGCACTGGGGGCAGATCTGTTGATGGTCTCTAACGCTTGCGGAGGGCTGAACCCCAACTACACCAACGGCGATATCATGCTGATCGACGATCAGATCAATTTAATGGGAGACAATCCGTTGATCGGAATCAACGACGACCGGCTTGGTGTCCGGTTCCCGGATATGTCTCAACCCTTCTGTAGCAGCCTGATCGAACGCGCTCTTCGCGTCGCTCGTGGCGCGGACATCGTGGCTCACAAAGGTGTCTTTGTTGCGGTCGCAGGACCTAACCTTGAGACGCGTGCCGAGTATCGTTTCTTGCGTACGATCGGTGCAGACGTGGTCGGGATGTCAACGGTTCCTGAAGTGATCGTGGCAGTACATGAGAAGATGCGTGTGATCGGATTTTCGGTCGTCACCGACATGTGCCTTCCCGATGCACTTCAGCCCGCCGACGAAGCTGAGATTATTGAAATCGCCAAAGCAGCAGAGCCCAAGCTTACGAAATTGATTATCGGTGTGCTAGAACAGGAAGCGTAAGCAGACTGATGGGCGATCTGAGAACACAGGCGATTGATGCGCACCGGTTTCTTGTCGGCCAATGGAATACTGCTCCGTCAGTTGGGATTATTCTGGGAACGGGATCCGGCGAAATTGCTGAAAGCATCGAGGCTGATGTTAAAATTCCCTACGCCGATGTGCCACATCTTCCCACCAGTACCGCCATCGGCCACATAGGGCAGTTTGTCTGCGGACGAATGGCGGGAGCCAATGTGATTGCGATGCAGGGACGTTTTCATCTGTATGAGGGCTATGACGTAGATTTGGCAACGCTACCGGTGCACGTGATGGCAGCGATGGGAGTCCGCCACTTGTTCATCAGTAACGCCGCAGGCGGCGTGAACCCAAATTGGCGCGTCGGCGACGTGATGATGATCAACAGCCATATTGATTTCATGTATCGCGCTACCCCCGCATTGGGCCAATGCAACGACTCCGGACGTCCCCGTCGTCGCAGTGACCAGTATGATCGGGAGATGATTCGGCAGGCCTTTGGCCATGCGCGAAACTCTGACTTTCCGCTGTACCAAGGCGTCTACGCATCGATGCTTGGCCCCAATTATGAGACGCGCGCAGAGTATCGTTACCTGAAAAAGATCGGCGCCGACGCGGTAGGCATGTCGACCGTTCCAGAGGTCGCAGTCGCGGCGACTTACGGCTTGAAAGTGATGGCGATGTCGATCATCACCAATATTGCCAAACCAGATGTGTTAGCAAAGACTTCTGGTGAGGACGTCGTTGATGCCGGCGTCATTGCTGCTCCTAAGTTGAAGTCGATTGTCGAAAATGCGATTCGACAGTGAGCACAAACAGCCAGAGTCCGGGTTGTCCGGGTTGTCCGGGAGCTATTTTGCTGTCGTGGAAATTGTTAGCTCTTCGCACAACTTGACCAGTTGGTTGCGGAGTTTTCTGGTTGAAGTATCTTCGTTCCATTCATTTTCATTATACTTGGCTTCGAATAACTGCTGCATCTTCTTGCTGGCAGCAATATCTCCGCTCTTCAGATAGGCCAGCGCTAAATAGCCTTCGATCGTTGGCGCAAGATCAGGATGGCGGTAAACGATGTTTTGCAAGCGGTAGGCTTCTTCCAAAGAGACGATGGCTTCGGGAAGTTGATCGCGCAGATATTGAATTTGTCCAAGTCGAGTGAACGACTCATAAGAGGGAAAGAAACGGCAGCATTTTCGCGCGTTGGCTAACACCTTATCCAAGTCTTTTTCTTTTACGATATCCTGCGCCATGATAATGCCAGCCTGACTGAGAAGGTCACTGGCCTCTTCAATCAGAAATGGAAGTTGCTTTCTTGGTCCAATGGCAGAGCGAATGGTGACGTTATCGATACTGCCAGAAAGAAGCTTACTTCCGTCAGAGGAGAAAGAAACATGCACCGCCTGCATATTTGGTCGATCGCTTAGCACAATGATTTCCGCGTTGGCATTATCCTGCCGTAACAAGGACTCGATATCCCAAAACTTGATGCGGCCGTCATCACTAGCGCTGACCAATTGGCTTCCGTCTTTGGAAAAAGTCAGGCCAGCGGTCTGTGATGAATGGGCCTTGACTTTGTTAACCAACTTTCGTGACGCGGTTTCCCAGAGAATGATTTCACCATGAAAACTGCTGCTGGCAATCCATCGGCCGTCAGGCGAAAAAACTGCTCGCCA
Source organism: uncultured Pirellulaceae bacterium (assembly GCA_938003615.1). Classification (GTDB taxonomy): domain Bacteria; phylum Planctomycetota; class Planctomycetia; order Pirellulales; family Pirellulaceae; genus Mariniblastus. The sequence goes on from CALKXO010000446.1 coordinate 7,106, forward strand.
AACTGCATCTTTGTGATCGGTGAAAACATGCAGCGTTTTTCCAGATTTGACATTCCACAACCGCACCGTTCCGTCATCGCTGGCTGTCAGCAGATATTTTCCATTGGGCGAAAATCGAGCAGAGGCCAAGCCAATTTGATGGCCTTTAAATTCTTGCATCAACTTCCATGTTGAGGTGTCCCACTGTTTTGCCCAATGCTCCTCGCCAGCGGTAACGATCGAAAGTCCGTCCGGCGCAACCGATACGTCCCAGATATAGTCTCCATGCGCCTCGACGGTGTGTTTGAGGGTGCGCGTTTCCACGTCCCAAATTCTCAAATTCCCATCGGCGCAACCGGTTGCAAGTGAGCCATCACCGAGAAATGTGAGCGTCAGAACCGCTTCTGGGTGCGCGAGTTTGGGATTCGTTGGCATTCCAGTCGCGGCGTCGGTCAGCACGACGAACCCGTCTTCTCCCGCTGACGCAACCAAACGCCCATCTGGCGAATCGTCGATCACCCAGACCGTACCCTCGTGGGCCTTATGAGTTAGGCGGGAATGCGTTGAAGTATTCCAAATACGAATCGTCTGGTCGTCAGAAGCGGTTAGGATTCTTTTACCATCGGATGAAAATACGGCCGCATTGAGGCCTCGGTAGTGCCCACGGAAAGTGTACTTACCATTGCCCGTCACATTCCAGACGATTGCCGATTCGTCAGAAGATGCCGAGACGACCTGGCTTCCATCGGGCGAGAAATCAACACTGTGTACCACGTTTTTGTGCCCGGCAAATGTCTTTGTGTTTTCCCAAGATTTTACATCCCACAGTTTGACCGTTCGGTCACCTCCAGCTGTCGCTAATTGCTTTCCATCGTGTGAGATGGCAAGTCCACGCGTTCCTAGGCTGTGGGTCTTAATGCTTTTTTCGAGCGTATATTTGCCTTCGACCATTCGCCAGAAACAGCAGCGTCCTGACATGTCGCCGCTGGCCAATGTGTCGCCATCGGAGCTCATCGACAAGGCAGTGATTTCATGTGAGTGTCCTTCTAATGTTTGAGAAATCGACTGGTCCTTAATCGACAATATGTAAATTTTGGGCGGCTCGATGTTGGCGTAGTCGCGATCGTCAATTGCGCGAAAGCTGTCCTTGCCCAATAACGCGGCCACCAGCGTATTTCCATCAGGGCCAAATTTGACTGACGCAATGTCTTGTTTGAATGGAGCAAACTCGACCAGACGCTGCTGCGTTCGGCAATCCAAGATGACCACGCGATTGGACCGATCTGCGTATGCCAGTGTCTTGCCGTCAGGGGCGAAATCAACACTGGTGACAGATTCATTAGTGGAATGGGAAGCAATCAATTCCCCGTTCTGCACGTCCCAGAATTTTACAGTGTCATCGTTCCCACCGGTTGCGACCAGTTTATCAGCGCTCGAGACGGCGATCGCCATCACTTGCTGCGCGTGACCAAAAAGCACTTGATCGCTGGAGCTCATTTCGGCCATCAAGTAGCGCGTGAGCCAATCCTCTTCGGTTTCATCCAGCTGTTTGAGCGTCTTCCAGGCCGACGACACTTCGCCCAGCCGCCACTGGCTCCACGCGGACTGTTTGGCAATTGCCGCCAGTCGGCTAGAGAGCTTCTTTTCGGACTGACTTAACCTCTTTTGTGCCTCTTTAGTGCGGATGGTCTCTTGGCGCGCTCGCAACGACTCTGCGTTGGCTCGATCACGTTCTTCGATGGCCCAGAACAAACCGTAGCTGGTCCCAATGATTCCACCTAAAAGCAGAAATGTTGTTACTGCTATCGAAGCCACTAGGCCACGGTTGCGTTTGACGAATTTTCTCGCACGGTTGAGCGGTGTTGGGGCCCTTGCGAGGATCGATTCGTCATTGAGAAAACGCTGAATGTCAGCCGCCAATTCAGACGCCGCTTGGTAGCGATCGTTTCTGTCCTTCTCTAACGCCTTCATGATGATCGAATCGAGATCTCCTGCGATTGCAGAGGCAGCTTTTTCTGGAGTAAGTTCGAGGGCATCGGCTGCTGCCTGAACCCTTTTTCTATCGGCGGACTCTGACTTAAACCAAACTCCCGGTGAGAGAGGATCCTTTTCGCGCACCCAAGATAACGCATCGTAGACCGACAGTTCTTCACCGCCGGATTCGATTGGCGAGATTCCTGTCAAAAGTTTGTACATCAACGCCCCTAGAGAATACAAGTCGCTGCGTGTATCGACGTCTTGGTTGTTTGATTCGGACTGTTCGGGGCTCATGTACTGAAGCGTGCCAACGATGTAGCCCAATTCAGTAAACGCCGTCGTATCGGAGAGCGCATTGCGGTCGAGTGTTTTGGCCAATCCGAAATCAATGACTTTTGGGACCGGCTGGCCATCGACTTCGCTAACCAAGATGTTTGACAGTTTCAGGTCACGATGGATGATTCCTTTTTGATGAGCGTGTTGTACTGCATTGCAAATAGGAACGCACAATTCCATTCTTTGCTGAACCGAAAGCAAATTTTCATCGCAGTAAGTATCCAGCCTCTGGCCATCGACCAACTCCATGACAAAAAAGGGAGCCCCGCTCTCGGTGGTGCCGGCATCGAAAATTTTTGCGATGTTCTGGTGTTCCATCAGCGCGATCGTCTGACGCTCCGCCTCAAATCGCGCGATCGCTTTATTTGCCGCCGCATCTTCACGCACCAGTTTCAATGCAACGATTCGTCTGACTGGTTCTTGTTGAGTTGCTCTCCAGACCGTTCCCATTCCACCGATGCCAATGGTTTCAATCAACTGGTATCTGCCAATGGAATCCCCCGGCGCAAAAGATTGGCTAACCTCGGAGTCTTCACGCGGTTGCCCCGATAGATTAGTCTGCGTTCCAGCGGTCGAGCCGAACGCTGGCAAGGCTGTTCTTGTCTCACCTAAATGCAACATTGCTGACCGAAGTGCTTTCAAGCCAAATTGGCGGTACACTTCGGGGGCCGGTCGTTCATGATTTTTCTGACGGTGATAGATGTCAATCCGAACAAGTCGACAAAGTAAATCTTCATCAATTGGGCCGGGATGCTCGCGCAGAAAACCGGCAACGCTGGGGCTTCTGCCGTCCTCCCACTGCTCATGGAATTTATCGCACAACAGGGCCTCTTCCTGTATTTGTGAGTCCGTGTCGCTCATCGCATCAAGAGGTCGTTCTTTGAGGAATGGATAGATTCAGTTTTCTTTGATTTAACTCAAACTCTTTGGTAGAAACGGCTGCTTCCAAACGTTCGTTTTGCAGTCAATAGAAATGATGTGGCCCCGATGACAATGAAACGAATGTGGCTTTGCACTAGTTCGTTCCGCGTCATCCATTGGGTAGTCGCTAAAGCTATGATATCACCTTTCCTTCCTCTGATCACGCAAATTTGGAGTGCGGCAAGGAAAAGAGAATGACTCCTTGCGAGTGTCTTTCTTAAAGCCAGTACGAAGTTGATTTTTGGAACCGCTTTCAATCTTGCGGGGTCAGCTAGAGTTGTCGGCGAGTTGAATCCACCAACTGGCCGCATAATACGGAATTATTCTTGACGTTACGCGTCACGGTGCGGTAACCTTCCTGTCTGGATTGAGAACCTCAGCAGGAGACGGGATGAATGAGCACTATAAAAACAGGCGAGGATTAACGCTAGTAGAGTTGTTGGTGGTCATCGCTATCATTGGCATCCTAATTGGAATGTTGCTGCCGGCAGTGCAGGCGGTACGTGAGGCAGCGCGTCGTACTACTTGTGCCAATAATATTCGTCAACTTGCGTTGGCGTGTCACAACTATGAAAGTGCCAACCGCAGGTTTCCCCCCGGGACGATTTATAATGAAATCGGCGCTGGCCCGTTCTACGATTCGAGCCGGGTCGATGGCTCTGGTGTCACAACGCTAGTGTTCCTGTTGCCGTTTTTGGAGCAGGAGAACCTAAATTCGTTTGTTACTGCGGATCGCTCGCTGAGGCAGGTCGGTGCAACATGGTGGGGCGAGATCAGCGGTAGCAGTTCTGGAGCGATCCGTGATTTCGAGGCGGCGCAATTCACAGTGCCCACTTTCCAATGCTCGTCCGCAGGAACCGATTCGATAACAGGAATCGCGGTCGATATGGCCGCGGACCTAGCCACTTTTTTGATCACTGATGCGGATGCTGCGATGGATTCTGGATACGCCTCCTATCTCGCATTGGGGACAACTTGCTACGTCAGTAACAGTGGTTTCTCTAGCAACGACACGAGTGCTGGCGTATTTGAGTTTCGCGGCCCTTTCGGAGAACGAAGCAAAGAAACGTTCGCCAGTATCTCCGACGGATCGAGTAACACGGTGTGCTTCTCCGAAGTAAGGCCATTCACTTATGGTGCCGGCATTACGGAGCCTAATGACCGTATCGGATTCAGTTGGTTTGGGGCAAGTAATTTTCCGGCCGGCTGGGGTGTCAATCGACTCTATACAATTGATGATGGAGAAGGGGCAGAGTTTGTGGGTAAGCCGTACCCATCGTTTTCCTCTAACCATCCGGCAGGGGTGAACATGGCGCTTTGCGATGGATCCACTCAATTTGTGCACGAGAGCATCACCGACGAGGTGCGCGATGCACTTTGCGGGATCGCGGACGGTCAAGTGTTTGATAGGTCTTCTTTCTAACGGTTTAGCTTCCGGCTTCGTCTCTGTGCGTACTATTGTCCATGTTTTCTTTTTTGCCGCGCTGATTCAGGTTATTGCCCTGAGTGGTTGCGGTCCGGTATCGTCATCCGATGAGGCGATTGCTCCAGCCTCGTTCGCCCCGCCGCCGACCAAAAAACGCCGTAAGGCCCAACCGGCTTCGAAAAAAGCGCTACACATGGAGCGCATCGAAACGGCGACGCAGGTTGCTTGCCTAGGACAGCAACATTCTCAATTGAATTCAATCAATTAAAGCGAATTGCATTACCTAAAACGGTCGCCAGTGCTCAATCGCAGGCATTAGCGTTTCGTGACCGCGACTGTCCTTAAGTGCCAAAACGACGTCGGCTGATACAGAAATCCGCGGTTGATCGGTCATGTTGGGGGCAGTCGAATGCAGTGTCTTGGAAGGAAAGATGAGGATCTCGTCCTCGGCCGTTTCCACGTACTTTCGATTCATCGTTCGGTCGCCGGGCGTTTTTAGAATCCCCAAGCTTTCCTTGGCGGTCGTGAACAACTCTGGAGCCAGCTCGTTGGGATGATTGGCAACACTGAAATAGATCCCGCCGCCATCAGTAGGTTTCTGTAAGTAATAGGCAAAACTAAGATGCGACTGAACGTGAGCGTGTTCGAAAATCCGTTGCCCCTCGCGGCTGACGGTCGCCCATGAACGCTGGAAGTACAACTGGAGTCTTTGGTCATCGAGCCCTAGAGCCTTCAGGTAATCACGTACTGCCGAGCCAATGACATCGAACAGCGGTTCAAAGGCAGTTTCGTGAAACAAAAATTCATGCCCCGCAGTATCACCTAACCAAGCCGATTCCTGATCGGCCCCCGTGGGCGTGCGTGCTTCGTTTTCCAGAATGATGCTCGTCAGCGATTCGCGCAGCGCAGGAGTAACTCCTAGCTTTTTTCGGTAGACGCTCAAACAAAACAGATCAATAAATTTGCTCATTCCCTATTCTTAATCAAAGCCCGTTCGATAGCCAGTGACCCTGTCTCGCCCTATCCCGATACGGGAGCGATGCGGCACAAAATGATGGTATAATTCTTCGACATTGGCAGCCCTTTCCGCGCGACAAGTTCAACGAACGATGCTCAATTCATTCTCAAAATGGTTTTCGGGAGATAAAAAGGACGCTCCCAAGCGAAGCTGTTGTTTTCACTTTGGACGCTGCGGAAGCACGTTGTTGGGTGACTTGTTGAACGCCCGAGCCGAAATTGACTGGCAAGGAGAGTTGCTCCATGGGCTGCACGAAAAATCTGTACACGTCGCTGGTGTCAACGATCCATTGGAACTGATTACCCAACCGATGCAGCGGTCGAAACAGCCTATCTTTGGATTCGAAGCTAAATTTCAACACTTGGACGACAATGGGCTGAACATGCCGTTGGGAGCTTTCATTGACACGCTGATTTCGTTTGGTTTCGAAAAATTTATTATTCTCAAACGGCAGAACTATTTGCGACAAGCTATTTTAGTGGCACGAGGACAAGCCTCAGGGCAGTGGCACCAGAAGAAGGGTGAGCCCGTGATCGCAAACAACGCGGTACGTTTGGATGTGGATGCCGTCAGTCTTGGGGGAAAGGACCGGGAGATAACCGAGACCTTCAAGTTTTTGGACGACACCTATCTGCTGACGACGGAGTGCTTCACGGAACGCATTGTGGATGTGTTGAGCCCGGGGTACGAGCAGGATCTAGAGATCCAACCGCAAGTTGGTTTCGATAAAGCGTGTTTACACCTTGGTTTAAATTCGACGTTGGGCCAAGTCTCTTATGAGAAAATTGGCGGCCAGTCGCTGAAGAGGATGCTGCTCAACTACAAGGAGGTCGAAGAACGACTCCACAAAACCCCGTGGCAGTGGATGTTGGAAAACTGAAGCTTGGCCGGTTGAAATTCAACCATTATTCATCAGCGACGTCGAACAGGGCATCGACATAAGTTTGGACTTCAAAGGCTGCGAAGTCCTCTGGCGTTTCACCAAGGCCAACAAATTTCACTGGCAGTCCAAACTCTTCTCGAATGGGAATTGCCACGCCGCCCTTGGCTGACCCGTCCAGTTTCGCGAGTACGATTCCGGTACAACCGGCGGTATCGGAGAATCCACGGGCTTGCGAAATTGCGTTTTGGCCGGCGGTTGAGTCGAGTACCAATAGCACCTCATGGGGGGCGTCGGGCAGAACTTTTGCCATGACACGGCGAATTCTCCCCAACTCTTCCATCAGATTGGATTGCGTTTGCAGTCGTCCGGCGGTGTCGACGATGCAAACATCAGCATTGCTTTTCACGGCCGTATCGACCGCCTTATAGGCGACGCTTGCAGGATCGCTGCCTTGGCGGCCAGTGACGATTTCAGCTCCCATGCGTTCGGACCAGACCGTCAACTGTTCCACCGCAGCGGCGCGAAAGGTGTCGCCGGCCCCCAGAACAACAGACTTGCCTTGATTTTTAAACCGGTTGACCAGTTTCGCAATCGACGTGGTTTTGCCCGCTCCGTTCACACCAACGACCATGATCACGGTGGGGCCTTCGGCAGCCATGATGATTTCGGCCGACTCTTGTTGCATGATCTCGGAAATGGTTTCCTTGGCCGTTTCAATCACTTCTGCCATCTTCACGACGCGCGCCCGATATTTCTTGGCGATTGAATCACGGATCTTGCCTGCCGGTCCGTTCCCCATGTCCGTCTTGATCAGGTGGGCAAACAGCTCCTCAAGAAACTGGTCGTCAACCAACCTCCCGTCGTCCTTGACCAGATCGCGGATGTCCGTATTGAGGACACGTACCGTTTTCTTGAGCGCTTGCTTAATGCCACCGAAGAAGCCGGACTGCTTTTCAGCTTTTGTGCCGTCGGGTTGCTTGTCGGCTGAGTCCGCATTGGTGTTCGAGTCCTCGTGGGGTTTGTCAGATTTACCAAATGGATTCCAGCGTGCCATGGGATTTGTCGTCAGCGAGGAAAAGGGCAGGGTGATAGTGATATTAATAGTGTTTGTGTCGGTGGACATCGATCCTAGGCAGGGGCGCTGTCACTTTTTCGTTTCATCAGTCGGTCTAGGACTCCGTTGACAAATTGGGAAGACTGGTCGGTGCCGTAGCGCCGCGCCAGTTCGATCGCTTCATTGATTGCTACCCGATCTGGAGTTTCGCCGAACAGAATTTCATAGGCTCCCAAACGAAGTACATTGCGGTCGGTGGCCGCCATACGCCCCAGTCGCCAGTTGGCTGCAATGGAGGCGAGTTTCTCGTCGATCTGGTCGCGGTACTTTGTTACTCCCTCAATCAGATCATTGGCGAATGCGATCAGTTTGGGATCCTCATTCAATCGCGCGTTGATGAATCGGGTTTTGATTTCTGCAGGCTGCGTTGGGTTCAAGTCGTCTTGATAGAGGACTTGTAAAACAATCGCGCGAGCTCGACGACGACGTGACATAAAGGAGACTACGGGAACAAGGTTGGGAAACTAGCGTCAGTTTAGCTAATTGCGGGCTAAACGAGAATTGGGGGGCATCGGTCGTTGTGAGGATGCGAAAGATTCGTGGCGAGGTTGCTGGTCTTGGGCTAAACGAGAATTGGGGGACATCGGTCGTTGTGAGAGAGTCGCAGCGAACTTTGGCATTGGCATCGGAGAGCTCTTTCAGAGCTGAGTTGACATGAAATGGAATTCGCCAGAACTTCTGATCCGCTGAGGATTTTCGGCGAAATCTGCCACGCTTCACTGATCATTTTGGTTTGGACAACCCACTATATTTTTTCAATTTCCTCGAATAACTGGAGCATCTGAACGACGGCCTCGGTGGATTCGATTCCCTTATTGCCGACACTTCCGCCGGACCGGTCCAACGCCTGTTGAAGTGTGTTGCAGGTTAGGACACCAAAGCCAATTGGCACATCGTGCTCCAGACTGATTTGACCGATGCTGTTGCTGATGACATTATTGATGTGATGGTCGTGGGTCGTCTCGCCTTTGATCACGCACCCCAAGCAGACGATCGCATCAAACTTTCTTGCTTTTACTAACCGCAGCGCTGCGTGCGGGAGTTCCCACGAACCGGGAACCCAGAAGATCGAAATGTTCTCTTCCGGCACGCGGTTACGTAGCAATGTCTCGACAGCACCATCTTTCATGTTGCCTGTGATGTTGTCGTAATACTGCGACACGACAATCGCGAACTTTCTATTTTCGACGGACGCCGATTCGCCAGAGTAGTTTTTCAACACTGTTTCAGACCGTTTAAAACACCATGCCGCACGGAGCATCCAAACTTGATTGGAGTCCACACTTGAATAAAAAATGCTCCAGTGCATTACACCGAAGCGTTAAGTTTTTCGCTTTTCTGCAAATGCGGACTTATTCCGAATCAGGTCGGATCTGCATTAGGAATTCAGCGTTGGTTTTCGCTTTCTTCAGACGAGTGGTAAGCATGTCCATGGAATCGGAGGGGCTCATGCTGACCAGCATGCGTCGCACCTGACAGATGCGCTCGTACTCGTCTTCTTCGAAGAGCTTTTCCTCTCGCCGTGTCCCGGAGGCTGCAATGTCGATCGCTGGCCAGATGCGCCGCTCGACGAGTGACCGTCCCAGTACAATCTCTAGATTACCGGTGCCTTTGAATTCTTCAAAAATCACATCGTCCATACGGCTGCCAGTATCGATCAACGCCGTTGCCATGATGGTTAAAGAGCCACCCTCTTCAATCTTTCTAGCCGAGCCGAAAAAGGACTTAGGCTTTTGCATGGCGTTGGCATCGAGACCACCGGAGAGGGTTTTCCCAGATTGCGGACACTCCGAATTCCAAGCGCGGCCTAGTCGGGTGATGGAGTCTAGGAAGATCACGACATCAGTGCCGCATTCCACCATTCGTTTGGCTTTTTCCAACACCATTTCAGTTACCTGAATATGGCGAGAGGCGGGTTCATCAAAGGTTGAGCTGATTACTTCACAGCGCTCGCCTCTGACTTCTCTTTCCATGTCGGTGACTTCTTCGGGACGTTCGTCGATCAGCAGCATGATGACGTAGGCGTTGGGATAGTTTTTCAATGTCGCCCTAGCCATCCGTTGCATCAAAACCGTTTTGCCGGTGCGTGGTGGGGCAACGATCAGCCCGCGTTGACCGAATCCGATCGGCGTCATCATGTCGATGACGCGTGTCGAAAGATCTTTCGGATCGTGCTCCATCACGATTCGTTCGTTGGGATGTAGTGGCGTCAAATCGTCAAAATCAACCCGTCGCGAGTTGTTGTCAGGTGACGTTTCATTGATGGTTTCGACTCGCAAAAGTGCGAAATAGCGTTCGTTCTCTTTCGGCGGTCGAATCTGCCCGCGCACCACGGCTCCGTTTCGCAAATTGAATTTGCGAATCTGGCTGGGCGAAACATAAATGTCATCCGGGCAGCTCAAATAGTGGTAGTCAGGGCTGCGGAGGAAGCCAAAACCATCGGGCAAAATTTGCAGTGTCCCCTCACCAAACATGATGCCTTGAGTTTTGATTTTGCCTTTAAGTATTTCGGCAATCAGCTCTCGTTTGTCACGTTCCCCAGCGACGATGTCTTGCTCGGCCGCGTAGTCCTGTAGCGATTCGAGTGACATCTTCTGCAAGGCAGTCACATTGATTTGCTTTTCAGCATCTTCGTCTGGGGTGACATTGGAATTGGGAGCCTTGTCTTCGCGCGAAATTTTTTCGGCAAGCGAAAGTGGTTCGCCTCCGGATTCAATTTCTTTTAGCCGTTGGCTGACATCGGGATCAAGATCAACCTCTCGTGTGCGCCGCCGCTCGTTATTAGAGCGTTGACCACCGCGCCCTCTGGAATCTCTCTGGTAGGCCATCTCTTGCGTATCTCCATTGCACCGGGCAGTATTAAGGTGGGTAAAGCCGGATTTGTTATTTGGACTTCCTTCTTCGTCAAGTAGGAAGTTTCCATTGTCTCCAAAGCTGTCTGATCTGTTGCTTCAATTCGTCTACTGAACCAGAGTTGGTTACCAAGTCTGTCGAACGTTTTCGTTTCTGTTCTAAAGGTATTTGATAACTCTCCCGTCGTTCCAACTCCATCTCCGCCCATCCTCGTTCCTTAGCCCGTTGTTTTCGCGTGGTCAAATCAGCGTCGATAAAAACGATTTGATCACAAAAGCGATCCCAGTTCGCTTTGAACATAACGGGCGCATCTAAAACAACTGCTGGGAAATTTCCAAACGATCTGAATTGCTCCAGCCGTTTTTGGATTAATTTGCCAATTTCTGGATGAGTCAGTTGCTCGAGATACTTAAGGTCCTCGGATGGTGAGTTACAGCCTAGGGGGAAAACAATCTTCGCCAATTCACGGCGATCGACTTTCCCATTAGCAATAAATCCCCCTCCCCATTTTTGAACGATTTTGCCAACTACTGAGGGCATGCAGAGTACTTCATGTCCAATCTTGTCAGCGTCGATAACAACGCAACCAAGATCTTCGAAGCACTTAGCAACCAAGCTTTTGCCGCAGGCAATACCGCCAGCCAATCCGATCACGATCATGATCTTGGCTGGTGTAGACGTCCTGCTAGTAGGGGGCCTACTTCATCTGACTCACCGGAGTCAAACTTCATTAGGATCTTTCATGAGGGGAGGAGAATACTTTGTTGGGACAAGCTCAGGTCCGAATTGAATATTCAAAACCAGCAGCACCGTCGTCTCAGAGCCCAGAATAGCCATTTTGTCCCAAAAATACTACTCAAACTGAGCGGAATCTGATAATTCGGTGACAAACGACCTGCGGCGTAATGATACAACCCATGGCGAAAGGATAGATACGCCCATGGCGAAAGGGCATCCGTAGACAGCCAGCTATGGTCTCTGCCTCGGTCTTTCTCACCAAACAATGCTTTTGCGAGGTTTAAACGCGCTAGATTCCCAAATGAAACGCGATAAACTTCTATTTTGCCCAACAGCGCAGCTTCAAAACTATCGCTCAAGCCTTTTCTAAAGTAGCTGGCAGATTCGCGCTATGCTTGCGCAATCGGCCGACGGCCAAGCCAACAATAATCCAAAAAGTGACGCTGGAGGTTCCTAGGGGGCCGCTGAATGAAGAGTTTAGCAGGCCCCATAACGCCATCCATAGGAAAATGACTGCAATCGATCTTGCGGCAAGGCCCTCAGATCCCTTGCGTAGAAGCTTCGACATGACCAGTTGGAATGGAATCGCCAACCCGCTCAAAAAAAGTGCCAGTCCGACAATTCCTGTCGTTGCCAGCACCTGCAACACTTGATTGTGAGCAGTGTAGTTTCGCGGCACAAACCAAACGTCCAGTTCTCCTGTTGTCGATGTTACAAAGTACCCCAAACCAAAGATCGGAGATTTCAAATACTCCGGCCAAATCGCTTCCCACAATTCTGTTCGTCCTGAAAGCGTCGATAGGGTATCGTCATTTCCTGAACGCATCGCGTACTGTTCGGTGGACCCGACCAGTTTCGAGAACGTCTCTAGACCGGGGTCGGCCAACATTATCATCGGTACAATCAGGCTGCACAGAAAGGCAAGCTTCACTAACCCCTGTCTGTTTCCGTTCATCAAAAAGATTAGCAGGAAAATTGGCGGAGTAATAATTAGTGTTAACCTGTTTTGAGCAATCATGAACAGGGCGCCGAAAATTATCATTCCTGGGTAAAAAATGACTCGCGTAAACCAGTTTGGGAATCCCATCATGGCTGTAGTGAGAACCAAAATCCCAATGGATGCAGTCTCAGCTGCATCGGTCGAGTGAAAGAATGAGTCGTGTTCGCGTGAAACAGATGTTGCACCTATGGCAACGTAAAGCAAAACCATCGCCAATGCGCGCGTGGTCAACAGAAGGCTCAGAAGAAACAACGCCATCCGCACGCCATGATCGGACTCGACGGCACGTGCAACCGTTGCCCCAAGCAGCATCAATAGCGCCAGTGAAATTAACTGTCCGCCTGAAACCGCTGGGAGTGCCGACCACGAGATGGTCACGACTGACCAGCAAAAAAAAGCGATGAAGCCCGCCAAATAAAACACAACAACGCGAATTCTCACTTGGCGAACCATCATGAGATTTACCGCGACCAAAAATGCTAGACCGCCGATTCGAGAGATGATTTTCCCTAGCCCTAAGAGGTCAAGCCCGGCTGCTGTCAACGGTTCGTCGCGGTCTGGCAGAGAAAAGACAAATGCTAAAGCTACCCACGCGACCATCATGGCGACGATGACAAAGAACTGCTCGGACTTCAGTTTTTGCGTTAAGGCTTGGTTGGCGTCGTCAACTAAAAAGCTGTCGGTGCTTCTTCCAAGCAATACAGATTGTGAGGAACCCATTGACATAACAAGTACTAGTTTCCCTCAGAGCGATTCATCACGACTCCCAGCATCCTTGCTCCGCTACGTTCCAGAGATTGCTGGAGCCGTTTGGCCTTGCCGGCTTTCACGTGTCCGGGCTGCATGACCAGAACGACACCGTCGGTGACGCTAAGCAACGCTCCACTTCCCGAGGGTTGGTCGACTGCAGGAAGGTCGACAACCACCATGGGATAGCGACTTTTTAGAATCTCCAGCAGCGCAGGAAAGCGTGACATTAAAAATGGAGAAAACGTCTCACGGTTCTTTAAACCGCATCCCAAGTAGTCTAGATCTCGAATCAACGAGGGAACAATCACATGCGATAGCTCCGCTTCATTGACGACGACCTGTTCCAGCCCGATTTCTGGACGAACTCCCAACGCACGCTCAGTAGAGTTCGCGCGCTCGTTCCCGTTGATCAGAAGCACCGGTTGTTCGTTCGTAATTGAGAATGCGATTGCGAGGTTGGTAGCAACGGTCGAAGTGCCTTCTCCACGCGTCATGCCGGCACACGCAATTACGCATGAGCCGTCGCTATCGTCGAGCTTACGTTTGATTTGCTGCACAAGTTCACTGTACCGTGGCCACAAGCGTTTTCCGTTTTTGGACAAAGTGAGTGATGCGATTTCTTCTTTTGTCATCGTATCTTCAGTATTTTGAATCATAGCATTGTCTGAATAGGTGGTGGCGATGAGGGACGGCTGAATTTTTGGACGGCTGAATTTATCGACGGCTGAATTTATCGATGGCGAACACAACGCACAGTGAGTAGACGCATAATTAGATAGTTTGTTGAGTAGATGACTCCTTAAGTAGATGACTCCTTAAAGCAGCGGTTACTGGACTAGCAGTGGGCGTCTTCCAGAGCTTGGAATACTACCCAACACTTCCATTCCTAACATCCTTTCCACGTCCTGTTCGGTATTAAGCGACGAATCGATCTGGTCGGCGAAGATCGCGACGCAAACGGCACCGATCAGAGAGAACAGAAGGCCGGCACCTAGAATCAGACCGTATCGTGGGCTGACGCGTTTAACTTGCATCGTTGGTTCCTGGACGACTTTGACGTTACTGAAATTCTCGCGGTCCAGTGCCAGATTGATGCGAGCCTCTTCTTGTTTCTCTGAGTATGTCGAGAAATTGACTTCCGCAACACGCAGTTGACGCTCCATCGATGCCAGCTTGGTTCCGACTTGGTTGAGACCCGACATCCGCGCTTTGGCGTCTTTGAGAGACTTCTCGTAAGACGCTACTTCGGCTTCAGCGGACGCTACGTTGACTTTGGCTTCCATCAAACGCAGCTCTAGTTTTTGAAAGTTCTGGTTTAGTCCGCGTTTGGTTTGGGTGCGAGCGGGGCTTTGTGATCTCATGATCGATTTCGCTTCAATCAGTTGTTTCCGAACGGCAACTACCGAAGGGTGGTCGCCTTTATACTTTGCCGTCAGATTCCGTTCTTCTAGTTCTAGGTTGTACAATCGGTCACGCATCAAGTCACTTGCCTGGTTAGCCATCCCGCCGGTTGACTCAAGCGTTACTTGCTGAGGCTCAGACGACACAAGCTGCAATAATTCAACGACTTGGGAGCGGTGCGCATCGCGTTTGGACCGAGACTGAACCAGTTCGTTTTCAACCATCGCAATTTTCTGCCGCAGCGCAGCTTGATGTCCGTCGATGGACATCACGCCAATCTCATTCTTGAAGCTCTCTATGTCTTTGCTTAAACGATCGACGTTCTCCTTTTCACGACCAAATTGTTCTTCGAAAAAGTCGTAGGAACCATCGGTCTGTCGCGCTTTTACGTGCTGCTCGACATAGGTCTTGATCAGCACCTCAACGATCTTTTGAGATAGTTTGGGCGATTCTGTGTGGCAAACAATCGTAATGGTGGCTGCCTTACGAGGTGTTTTTACCGAAAGCGAATCCTGAAGTTTTTTCACGGCTTTGTCGCGACGCTCATGCGCTTGGTATCCTTGGTCACCATCGGGGCTTGAAATAAACGGAATTTTTGGAATGGAAATGTTGTCAAGAATCGAGCTCGACTTAAGGATCTCCTCTTCGAGGTTGTCCTCGGCCAATACTAACTCCAATACACCACGGCTTTGCAGGACGTCGATGACGGAGTTAATCTCAGAATCTCTCGACTCTTGAACCATGATTGTTTTACTAGTGGTTGCGGTCGGATCTAGCGTCACGCCGCCACGTCCCATCTGGACAAACAGCTTGCCGACGGACTCATATTTCTTGGGCGTCAAAATGACGGCAGTGGTGATCAAAGCCATCAGCAGAAATGCAAAAAGAATGGCTTTAAATTTTTGCCGCCACAAGGACTGCATCACACTTGCAAAAGTGATGTTTTGGAGAAATGCGTCGTTCATGAATATTTGTAGCCAAATAATTCAGCGTGAAGAATAAAATGTGCCTTGTCGCTTAGTCTAGTTACGGGATGCCTGTTATCCAGAGCCAAAGTCAAGGACGACAGTTGCTTTTTCGTTGCTAAGCACGAACACTTCTTTTACCTGCACTTTGCCGTCTCACCAATGCCCGATTCGATGCCCCCCCATCCTACGAAAACCGGGGAACCCGCAGCGGTGACTTCCCGGGCGACAAGTTTACGACGCAAACGTGAGTCTCTGTGCGCGTTAATTGAACAGGCAATGATTTCTGGGATCAACTTCCTGTTCACGGTTCTGCTGTTGAAGTTTGCTCCATTGGAAACATTGGGTGTGTTCCAGATGGGGCGGTTCCTGATGTTATTACTGGCCGGCATGCAGAACAGTCTGATTTCGTTTCCCTATACAATTGCATTTCGCCAGATACGCCAAGACACTAATCAATCTTCCGGAAGCTACGCTGCCAGCCAACTTGGATTGGCCGCAATGTTTTGCGGAGTGTCGATGTTGTTGATCACGGCAAGTCTGATCTATCCATGGGACAAGTCAGTGTTTTGGATGCTGACGGCGCTGTTGTTTGCGACTCCTATGTTTCTGGTACGTGAGTTCTCTCGACGACATGAGTTTGCACATTTGAGAACCGAATCCGCCATGTGGCTTTCCGTAGTGGCGGCCGCTTTGCAGGTCGGTGGCTTACTGGCTCTTCATTGGACTGGTGGCATCAATGCCGCGTCCGCTTTGATGGTTCTCGCTCTTGCTTACGCTTTCACAAACGGCATTTGGTTTGTCCTCCGCCGCAAGGAATTTCGGGCCCCAACCACACGCGGAGCGGCTTCCTCCACAGATGCCGAACACTACTCAGTTCTCACAACGATGAAGAAAAATTGGCAAATCGGGCGGTGGATTTTCTCTTCTCAGTCGCTATCGGATTTGTTGCTTACAGCAATTCATTGGCTGATTACCCTCGGAGTCGACAAGACCGCCGGCGGCGCGTTTGCCGCGTGTTTTCAAGTTGCCTCACTGCTCAATCCATTGGTAATGGGACTAACCAATATGCTGCCGCCGCGCTTCGCTAAAATTGCGGCTGAAGAAAATAGGCAACAACTCTACCGCGAAGCGGTTTCATCAGCGCGATCCATGCTGTGGATACTTGTTGTCGTCGGCGCGATATTGTGCGTCGCCAGTCCGTGGCTATTAGGCATGCTGGCCGACCAACC
The DNA here is from genome assembly GCA_938003615.1 of uncultured Pirellulaceae bacterium. Lineage (GTDB taxonomy): Bacteria > Planctomycetota > Planctomycetia > Pirellulales > Pirellulaceae > Mariniblastus. Next base: position 23,699 of record CALKXO010000446.1, read on the forward strand.
TGTCCCCAACGCGGCGCTGGTAATGTTTTTGCTGGTGTTGATGATGGTTTTTCAGGCAGTCGGTATTCCACCGTTCCATGGACTCAATGCCATGTCGCTTCCGCAGAAAACCGTTGCTGCTCAAGGGATTGGTTTGGTTGTGGGTGTCGCTATGTTCTTGTTAGTCGGCAATCTCTGGGGTGCTGCTGGAGCGGCTGTCGCATTGCTAATCGGGCGAGTGTTGGTATCTGGAATCACGTTTTGGGAGTTTAAAAGAACATCTATCCACACCGAGTAATCGTATGGAATGGGGCCCGTGCGGATTTTTCTACCGGTAATCCTAAAACGTTAAACTGCGCCGAATTGTCTGGTTTCTTGCGGATAGGGTCTTTCGGACTTGATATTCTTTGCCTTCCAACCAAACTCCCTTTAGCTCGATAGCTTATTTTATCTGCTCGCCTACAGGTTCTCGCTCGTGAAGATTCTTGTCGTCCACAATTACTACCAATGTCGTGGTGGTGAAGACCAGTGCTTTGAAGACGAGATTGCGCAGCTTGAGACTCATGGCCACGAGGTCATTAAGTACACTCAACACAACGACTCGATCGTCGACCGCAACCATTTCTCCGTTGCCCTCACAACGCTCTGGAGCCGGAAAAGCTATCGGGAGGTATTGGAGCTGATTCGGGAACATCGCCCTGATGTGATGCATTGCACCAATACGTTCCCCTTGATCTCGCCATCGGTTTACTACGCCGCTGCCAAGGAGTCCGTCCCCGTAGTACAGGCGTTGCACAACTTTCGAATGATGTGCCCCGGAACGTATCTTCTGCGTGATGGCAAGGTATGTGAAGAATGTATTGGAAAAGTTTTTGCCACGCCGGCCATTCGTCATCGCTGCTACCGCGGCAGCCTCGCGGGTAGCATCACAGTCGCGTCACTGTTGAGCCTCCACCGGTTGATGCGATCGTGGAAAAAGAAGGTGCACGCATTTTATACGTTAACCGAGTTTTCAAAACGGAAACTTGCAGGTCTGGGAGTGGAAGCTAGTCGCATCGTCGTGAAACACAACTGCGTCAACCCGACACCGCCATGGCCAGATTACGAACCGGCCAACTATGCTGTTTTCGCGGGCCGTTTGTCGCCGGAGAAGGGCATCGATGTGATGCTAGAGGCGTGGAATAACTGCGACCCTCCCTGCAAGTTATTGATCGTTGGCGATGGGCCGCTAGCGGGGGTTGTCGCTGAGGCAGAAAAGAACAACCCGATGATTGAGTGGGTAGGCCAGAAGTCATTAGAAGAAGTTTTGAGTTTGATGGGCAGTGCGCGATGCTTGATCATGCCTTCGGTCTACTATGAAACGTTTGGCCGTACGATCATTGAAGCATATTCTGTTGGCACACCTGTTGTTGTTTCAAGATTCGGTGCGATGCAAGAGTTGGTGCGCGACGGAGTGACCGGAAAACTGTTTGAACGGGGTGATTCGGTTGACCTAATCCGCAAAGTGAATGAAGTGATCTCCGATCCCGAATTGCACGCATCGATGAAACACGCAGCGCGAATCGAGTTCGAGGACAACTTCACGGCGGACCATAATTTCAAGAAGCTGTTGGATATTTACGAACTGGCGATCTCCAACGCCGTTACAGGTGATTTTGGCAAAGTATCCACTGAGCCAGAGACTGATTTAGTGGAACTGACCGGCCCAGATGCCGCACATAGCGTCCCAAATCCTCATATGGTTAAAAAAACGGCAGGGGAGCAGGAATCTTCGCAAGAAGTCGGTTCTCAATAGCCGATTTCGCAAAAGACAACACCGCATCAGAAACTTCGCCTTAGCGACATGATTAAATGCTCAATCGCTTTCTTCTCCGTGGATTCGGCAAAACGCTCTTTCAGCTCAGCGCCGTGGGCAGTAAGCAATTTCAAAAAGTCGCGATCCTGTTCTGCTTTAAGCATCAGGTTGGCCAATTGCTGACGGTCTGCGTCGCGGTAAAAGCCCGGATAGTCGTCGCCTAAGAGCCCACACATGGCGGTTATTTCGTGGGCAATGATTGGCACGTTGCTGACGATGGCTTCTGAAACTACGGCTGGGCCTCCCTCCAAGTGAGAGCTGAGCACCATCAGGTCGCACTGTTGCAGTTGCCGCAACGATTGGGTGTGGCTGACCGGACCAATCCAGGCATAGCGTTGATTCTCTTTTGTTTCACGCGTCGCTGCTTCTTTGAACGGCGTTTCCAAAGCTGCCCCCCATTGAATCACGTGTGCGCGTGATTCGTCCGGCAGCAGCCGCGCTGCCTCAGCGGCCGCCAGCGGGTCCTTGATCGCTCGTAGGTGGCCGACGACGGCTACCTTAAAAGTGTTGGGATTTCTGAAAATGTCCGGCAGCGGCTCGTCATTATTTGCCTGTTCAACAGCCGTTGCGGATTGGGGAATCACAACTGCTTTGTCTGCCAATCGAGGAGCGACCTTTCGCAATAGCTCAAGTGAAGCCGGTTCGAGAAGCACAATGCGTGTCGCATGCTCCAGTGATTCAAATGCCTGCCGAAATGATGGATCGGCTTGGTTTTCAACGGCGAGATCCACATTTAGATCGGTGCCCGTCATGATGACGACGATCGGCATCTGAGGAAACTGCTTCGCGGCGTGTGAGATCGTTGCAGCATTGCGAGTAGCGTGCAGCGCGATCAACAAGTCTGGGCCAGCCTTCATGATCTCATCAGCCTCAGGCGTACTCACCACCGCGACGCTATGGCCACACTTTTCCAGCAGCCTCGCCCAACGAAACGCAGTGACATGATTTCCCTGCGTTTCGTTTTGTTGCTTGGGAGTTGTGATCAGAATTTGCATTAAAAACTTCAGCTTTCTTTCTGCCAAAAAGCTGCAACCCCATGGCGAGGCCGAAAGCTGCCATCGCCAACATCAAATTCAAGATGCTTAGACGGCGGCCCGACGTCTTGTTTAGCCAAATCAGATTCGTTGGGCGCATTCATCAAGTCCTACACGTCCGCAGGCGGTACGTCTCCGAAAGGGTTCGGATTATAGCCCGGCATGAATCGGCACATCACGATGCCAAGGAAATATAACAGCGTCAGCGGAACGGCCAGCAACAGCATGCTGATTGGGTCGGCAGGTGTCAGTAGCATCGCCAACACAAAGATGCACATTACAGCAATTCGCCATTTCGCCAGATAGGCATCGATACTGAACAAATTGATGCGGTTCATGAACAGCATCACCAACGGCAGCTGAAACGCTACGCCAAAACCCAGTGGCAGGAACAACACAAAACTCAACCAGTCGTTGATCCGCATCTCAGGCGCGATTCCCAATTGCTCATTAAAGCTGAACAGAAAACTAAGCACTGGGGCGAAGACGAAAAAGTATGCCAGTGCGATTCCCGAGAGAAACAGAATCGTGCTGATTGGCGCAAAATAATGAACGTATTTCTTCTCCGCCGGGTACAGCCCCGCCGCTACAAAACCCCAGATACAGTAAAAGATCCAAGGGAATGAAATGCACAGCCCCGTGACGACGCCAGCCTTGAGCCAGATGAAAAATCCATCCGTCGCCGCCAGCGACTGCGGCTCAAATATGTTGGGTTCCCAAATCTCTAACGGCATCAGATTCATTTTCAAACGTGGCATCTGATCAGGAAACATCGAAACGATCAGCGCTCGGTTTAGGCGACGGTTCAGGTTGTCGCGCTCTGCTCGCTGAGTCGCCGTCGCGCCGGCGTCTTTCTCATCGAGCGCCTGTTTCATTCGCGCCAACGGTTTCGCGGGTGGTTTTTGATAAAGCGTCGTCCAGTCCGCAACCGGGGCCGTCAAGATTTTATCAAAAGCCGGATCGTCGCTAAAGTTTGAGAGCCGAGTTGCTGAATTGAATATTTCTAAGACCGCCAGTTGGTCGGCAGCAGTCGATTGTTCTTTATTACCGATCGTTTTGATGATTTGTTGTTGATCAGCATTTAGCGATTTGAACAACGCTGCCTGTTGCGGCTGCGTTGCGCTACTTGTGGCAAGTGACTTGCAAATCGACGCGACAGAATCAACCGGCAGTTGCGATACGCTTAATCCATAAGGATCAAGTTTGATGCCGGCCCCCAAATCAGGAATCACCTCCCGCAGCGTATCAAGTAGGTGCGCCGGATCGATGCGGACCTGGCGAGGAATATAGCCTTGCTCGGTCAGCCACGGCTGGAGTTCTGCCGGGACGTAGCCTTCACGCTCCACCATTAATTTGGTGGCGCGATTGACCCGGTACTCGCCGATCGCCTTGACCAACGGACGGTTCAGCCATTCGACAACTTGATTGCCGAAGGTGAAGCCGATCGCGCATCCAATCGCCAGACCAATGGCTGATTTGAAAAGTGCTTTTCGCAGGTCCTCGAGATGTTCGCCGAACGACATCCGGGTATCTTCAAAGAGGTCTTTGTTGGAATCGCCGTTCATCCGAGAGGTATTGAGCTTCAGGTTCAGGAGGGAATTAGTTTCATGCGACAAAAACCGGTCGCAAAGTGGCATTCGCGCATCGCCGCGCTTCACTGATACTAACACGAGGCTATCGAACCAACAATGATCCAAAACGGGCCGACCCTTTAACACCACTCTTGCTGCAGACCTTACAACCATGCCTAATCCTCTCTACCCGCTTCGATTCGAACCACTGTTCCGCCGTTACATCTGGGGAGGCCGTCGGCTGGCGACGGTCTTAGACAAACCGATCGGCGATGATTCGGCGGCCGAAAGCTGGGAGATCGTCGACCACGGGCAAACGCAGAGCATCGTTAAGTTTGGTCCACTCTCTGGCCAGACACTCCGGCAATTGATCGAAACGGACGGCGCCGCAATTTTAGGCCCCGATGTGTTAGCCGCCGTTTCTTCGGACAGTGTGCCTGAGTACTTGCAGAACCGGTTCCCGTTGCTGTTGAAATTTTTGGATGCCAATCGCCACCTGTCGATTCAAGTTCACCCAGATGATCAATTTGGCTCCACGTTGTCGCCACCGGATCTAGGCAAAACCGAGGCGTGGTATGTGATGGCGGCTGAGCCCGGTTCTAAAATCTATGCGGGGTTAAAAAAAGGCGTCGACCAGCAATCGTTTTCCGCGGCGGTGGAGCAGGGGCAGACGGAATCCGTCATGCACAGTTTTCAGCCGAAGGTAGGAGACTGCGTGTTCATTCCGGCGGGCACCATGCACGCAATTGGCGAGGGGTTGTTGATTGCAGAGATTCAACAGGCCAGCGATACGACGTTTCGCGTTTACGACTGGGGCAGGGTAGGGGACGATGGAAAATCGCGCCCGTTGCATATCCAGCAGAGCATTGCTGCCACCGATTTTGGTCGGGGGCCGGTGAACGCTGCGCCTGCCGTTGAGGTTGAGTCAGGCGTCGTCGAGCTTGTGTCGTGCGAGAAGTTTGTGATGAAACGACATGAGTTGTCGCAGGCTAAATCGTTTGGTGGCGATGGCCGGTTTCGTATTTTGGCGGTTGTCGGTGGGGATGTGGTGCTTTCGGGGGACCCCGCCGATGCTCCGCTGAAGAGAGGACAAACAGCGTTGCTACCCGCCAAGCTAGAAGCAGTGAAGGCGACGCCCGCTAGCAGCGGGGTATTGGTGTTGGAGATTTTTGTGCCGCCAACGTAGTGCAAGCGTCTCGCTTGCTTAGTGGTATTCAAGCGGGACGCTTGAGCTACGTTTTATCCAAGCGGGACGCTTGAGCTACGTACGTATTGCCGTATCTTCCCGACTTCTCTATTAAGATGGGATAAAGACAGGGAAGAAGCTCCGACCGGCAACAAAACCGATGACCAGAATCTCAACTCAATCGATCTTTCAACTTGCGACATGCCTTGGTCTGGTACTGTTGAACGGCTGTTATTTACCTATCCTCAATGGACCGCCGGGCACGATCGGCATGCAGCGCAGCCGCGCGGTGCTCAACGATCCTTTTCCCAGTGACACCCTAGGCCCCTCGATCGGCGGAGTGCGGCCACGCGAATTCGACTTACCGCTGTCCGAAGTGACCGGCTACCAAAGCCATCCTAGTGCGAGGCGAAAGCGCACTTACGCTCCGACGGGATTTCAAAGTCCACTGCAGCCACCGCCACAGCAGCAGTTCTTTCCGCAGTAGAATTTTGGCTGGGGCCAACTCTGAACCGTGCTGAACCGTGTCACGCGATCCGATTGAGGATGTCGATGCCCTCTTCCAGTTTCTCTTCGCTGACCGCGTATGAGATTCTGAAGTGCGAATCCTGATCGCTAAAAATGCTACCCGGGATCACCATCAAGTTATTCGAAATCGCCTTTTCGACAAACGCCTCGCCGGTGATACCGTCGGGTAGTTTGGGAAACGCGTAAAATGCACCGCCCGGTTTGACGATCTCGTAATTGTCTGCCAGCCCCGCCAACAAGCGGTCGCGCTTCACTCGGTACTGATCGACGTAAGGGGTGACGTCAACGTCGAGCGCCGCGGCTCCGGCCCACTGCGCCGGTTGGGGCGAACAGACGAATGTGAATTGCTGAACTTTTAACATCGTTTGGACAATTTCTTTGGGCCCATGCACGTAGCCTACTCGATGTCCCGTCATCGCATACGTTTTTGAAAATCCGTCAATCACGATCGCCTGAGGATTGTGCTTTGCTGCCGAAACGTAAGGCTCGTCGTACACGAATTTGCTGTAAATCTCGTCCGATACCAAACAGATCCCGCGTTTAGCCGCAAGTTCCGCGACGCCTTGCACTTCCTCAGGCGTGAAACAAATTCCCGTTGGGTTGGACGGCGTGTTGAGGATGATCATCTTGGTTTTGTCCGTGATCGCCGCCTCCAATTTGTCCATGTCCAACTTGAAGTCGGGATAGATGCTTACTTTGACGGACTTCCCACCGGTCAGCTCGATAATGGCGGGGTACATTACGAAGAACGGGTCGAAGTAAATCACCTCGTCGCCGGGGTTGATCAACGATTGGACGGCTAGGTTCAGCCCGCCACTGGTCCCTGAACAGACAAACACCTCGCGGTCGTCGTGGCTAAATTGAGCATCAACTTCTGCTTGGAGCTTGTCGCGCAACACCGGCATGCCCTGAGTCAATGCGTAGCCATTTTTATCGTCCTCAATCGCCTTGATATAGGCGTCTTTGACGGGCCGCGGGACGGCGAAATCGGGCTGACCGATGGACAGATTGACGGGATCTTCCAAGTTTGCGGCGAGGTCGAACATCTTACGAATCCCGCTAGAATCAAAATTACGGGTGCGATTGGCGATCCACTGGTCAGCTTGAGTCATATCGGTTTTGGTGCTGCGGGCAAAGTTGCAAGTAAATGATGGTGGGAATTTAGCACAACAGCCACGTATCGACAGCCAGCAATCACTCTGCAGCGGCTTTTTCCCCGCTTCGAGCAAGAAAACGTCAGTAGCGCTTGTGAGAAGTTTTGGGCGAAACTAAAATCCCGCTTCAAGCGTCTTTCGGGCGGTTGACCACATCAATTTTATTAAAAAAGCTCCCCAAGGGCTGGCCAATCTCGATGAGTGAACTGCACCACGAATGTGGCGTCGCCGCAATCTACCACCTGCCAACGGGCGACGTCAGCCAGCTATGCCCTGGTCAAGATCGCAAGAACGCGTCGCGTTTGATCATTCGAATGCTGCTAGACATGCAGAATCGTGGTCAGCTATCGGCCGGTATCTCCCGATACGATGCCAGTTCCGTCAATGGCCAACTCTTGGATACCTACCGAGAGCTCGGTAGCGTATCTGAGGTCTTCCGGCTTTCGCACAACAAAAAAGCCGAATCGTTGATGAAGGAGTACGTTGGCTCGGCAGCAATTGGGCACGTGCGATACGCCACCTGCGGCAAAGACGACCGAAGCTATGCTCAGCCTTTCGAGAACCACCACTTTGACACTCGCCAGTGGTTCACATTTGGTTTCAACGGGCAACTGTCCAACTTCAACGAACTGGCACGCGACCTGTTGAAGAATGATAACCATCACTTGGTACGCAGCTCTGACACCGAAGTGCTGATGCACGAATTGACCAAAGAGCTAATGGCGGATCCAGACATCTGCTTGGTTAAGCTGATGCGAAACATCGCACAGAGACTTGATGGCGCCTATTCGATCGCCTACCTCAACGCGAAAGGCGAGATGCTGATCGCGCGTGACCCGCTGGGGATCAAGCCCATGTGTTATGCGGTCGAAGGCAGCTTGTTTGCGGCTGCCAGTGAAAGTGTGGCGTTATTGAATCTCGGCTACAAACGCGAGTCGATCAAATCGCTTCCGCCGGGACATGCAATCACGATCATTGATGGAAAAATCAAAGTCCAGTCTTACTTGGAAGACGATGCTCCGCAAAAGAGTGCTCATTGTTTCTTTGAGTGGATCTACTTCGCCAATGTCGCCAGTACGCTCGACGATCGGAGCGTTTATTTAACGCGGACGGAGTTAGGTAAAGAGATGGCGCGGTTGGAGCGTGAATGGAATCTGTTAGAAATCGACGAGGACACGATCGTCGTGCCGGTTCCCGACACCAGTAAAGCGGCTGCGGATTCGATGGCGTTTCATCTGAAGATTCCTTCTCGTGAGGGACTGATGCGCAATCGCTATAGCGGTCGCACGTTTATCGAATCGTCGCAGGAGGACCGTGCCAGAAAAGCTAAAACCAAATACACGCCGCTGCGTGAGGTGTTGGCTGGGAAACGCGTTGTATTGGTGGAAGATTCGATTGTTCGATCGACCACCATGAAAGCGCTGCTGCAGCGTCTGCGCGAAGAGGGGGGGGCCAAAGAGATTCACGTTCGTGTGGCGTGTCCACCGATTGTCGCTCCGTGTTTTTACGGGATCGACATGTCGACGATTAAGCAGTTGTTTGCCCCGAATTTTTATCCGCCAGGAGAGCCGCTGACGGATGAGATTCAGGACGAGATGGCCAGAGTGTTGGGCTGTGATTCGTTGAGGTTTCTACCGGTCGAATCACTTTCAAAGGCGATCGGAATTCCTCAGGACGGTCTGTGTCAAGCTTGCGTGAGCGGTAACTATCCGACCCCCGCCGGGCAGCGTCTATATCAGCTGGACCGCGATAGTTATCAGACCTGCGATAATTCAGAGCCGTTTGAAGACCGAGCGTTTGATGTGTCGGCGAAGGTTTAGTGCCATCAATTTTTAGTAGCCAAAGTCTTGCGACGTCGCACGACTTTGGATCGCCATAGATCCCCCAAGAGCAAATTTTCCAATCTCTTGCGAGACCGGAGACAAAACACGTTAGCGAACCACGTTAGCGGACCACTTCACCGTCGGCGTTTCTTCTTGTTTTGCTTTCTCGCCTTCGGTGCCGCTACCGAGCGACCGCGACCACCGGGGCCCTTGCGAACGGGTTTGGCCGCCTTGCCTTTCGTGGCGGAGGCTCCACGAGTGGATGCCTTCTTTTTCTTCGCCGTTCTGCCGGCCGTTTTTGCCGCCGACTTGGTGCTTCGAGTCGGCTTCTTGGCTGCTTCTTTTACATCCGCGAGGTCGCGTGGTTTCTTGCGGGTGGCCATCGATTTCTTGGCGGCCGAACGCCCTTTCGCTTTGCTGGTCGAAGACGTTTTCTTCAGCGCTCGTAACTCAATCGCGGTCAATTCGCGGTGAGCTCCCACTGGCAGTTCGCCAAGTCTTAGCGTGCCGATGGAGACGCGCCGCAGCGTCAAAACCTTATGGCCAATTTTTGCCAGCAAACGTCGGATCTCGCGGTTGCGCCCTTCCTGCAAGACGAGTTCAATCCAACTGGTATCCTTGATACGTTTCAGATATTTCGCGCCTGTCGCTTTGGCGCGTCCTTCGGCCAGATAAACGCCATCGGTCAGGGCCTGCATGCTTTCTTGATTAGGATGGCCGACGACTTGAACGTGATATTTCTTCTCGACGCCGAAACGTGGATGGGTTAAGCGGTTTGCTAGGTCACCGTCATTGGTGACCAAAATCAACCCCTCGCTGGACTTGTCTAGGCGCCCGACGTTGTAAACGCGGTTGCGTGTGTTGATCAAATCGATCACGCGCATCCGGCCTGATGGATCTCTGCTCGTGGAGACAATTCCAGGCGGCTTGTTCAGCATGAAGTATTGCAGCTTTTGAATTTTGAGTTCGACTGCATCGACGCTGACAGACTGCTTGGTGATATCAACTTTGGTTCCTAGTTCAACCACGGTCTCACCATCGACCTCGACCCGTCCTTCGAGAATGATTGTCTCGCACTCGCGGCGGCTGCCGATTCCGGCGGACGCCATGACGCGCTGCAGGCGCTGAACGTTGGGATCCGAATCGGCCTTGGAACGCGATTTCGATCGACGGGCAGGGCGCGCTGAAGGTTTGCTGGACGTTTTACTCGCCGACGGACGCCGTGGCTTGCCGGATTGACCAGCGTGAGGGCCGCGACGTCTAGATGCTGAGTTCGCCGATGAACCGGACCGCGATTTTGATTTTTTCTTTGCCATGGGCTAAATCGTAGTTATTCAGCACGCTTTGTATAGCGATCGCGCAAACGCATTGCCAATTTAGCCCAAACAGGGGCTTGAGAAGCCGCGTTGGGCGCTTACTTGCGTTGGGCGCTTACTTAATAGCCAGCCGCGATTTACCGTAGCCCAAGTCGCAAGACTTTGGATGGCCATCGAGCAAACTGGACAGTCCGGCCAATCCCCTTACGAGAATGGCTACGCTGAGCACTGCACGTGTCCTTGGCGAACCCAACAAGGCAATAGCACGTACCATAAAAATCAACTAAACTTACAGCCGTTTTCACAGCTTTCGACGGTCCAGCCCGACCGATTAAGTCACTCACCCACCCAGCTTATGCCACCGACCTGCCCAAACTTCTTCTTTCCGCAGCGGGGCTGGTCGCCGTTGAACTCGTCCTGCGGCTGCCGGTTTGTAAGCTTGCCGTTAGTGGTCGTGATGTGGACCGCCTTCAGTTTTGCCGCCTCCAGTTTTGCCCTCGCCTTGGCGCCCGCACAGACGGCAGGCAATAAAACGGACGCTGACCAATCTAACCTCACCATCGGTTTCTCTGGCACCGCAAAACTTGGCCATTGGAGCCCCGTGACGGTGACGGCTCCAGCTGATACCCACGCAGCCCGGTTGGAGTTGTCGGTAATCGACGGTGACGAATCGCCGGTGGTCTATTCGGGGCCGGCAGTCCAGACGACAACGGATGCCGGGACGACCTATCAAGGGCTCTGCCGATTCGGAAGACGCTACGGCAACCTGACCGCAACACTTGTCGGCGATGACGGCGAGGCGGTTTTCAGCGCATCTGTTGATCTCGCAAGCTCTGGTGCGAATCTCGCTTCGTCGACTGACCACTTAACCTTATTGCTTAGCGGCAGCCAAACGCTGGAGAACAAACTCAAAACGACGCTGGGAATCGTCGCTGGAGAAAGCGCACTAGATTTAGTACGGCTCGCCGATTTTAGTGCGCTTCCACAAACCGAGTTAGGCTGGCAGTCAATCAATCGTCTGATCATTTCTTCCTCGTCGGCAGCCAAGCTTTCGTCGCTTTCGGCAGCTCATTGGGAGGCAATCAAAAAATGGGTTGGTGGCGGTGGAAGTCTTGTGCTCGTTGCGAACCCCGAAAATTTGACTTTGCTTAATGATACGCCATTGGCGGGGCTGTTCGCGCCTGCGGAGGCAACATCGAAAATGCTCAACTCTAGTCGCGAACTTGAGCGTTTCGTTGGCAACAGTCGCCGCCGGTTGATCAACCGAAGCGATCCTGGCATTGCGTTCGCCCATGTGCCGCCAGTTGCTGCTGATACATTTGTCCTGTTGGCGGCGGAGGATGGTGCGCCGCTGATAACGCAGGCCGCCGAAGGTTTTGGGCAGGTGAAGCTAGTTGCGTTTGACTTGGAATTGGAGCGTCTGAAGGCTTGGCCAAGCTATGGAACATTGCTGGAAAAGATCTTTGCCAGCGGCGATGAGGATGGTGTCAGTGGCCGCTCCAAACAAAGTAACGATAGCCAGAAAGCCGGTTCGGCTGTGACCCATTATGGCTACGAAGACATGACGGGACAGCTTCGGGTGCCGCTGGATGATTTCTCGACGGTCCGTTTCTTGGACTTTACGTTGATCGCGATTTTGATTGCGCTGTATATCGTTTGCATCAGTGTTGGCGACTACTTTCTGCTGAACCGTTTGGTCAAAAAAATGGAGCTGACGTGGATCACGTTCCCGTTGATCGCGCTGCTGTTTTGCGGAATTGCTTGGGGAATTGCCGCGGCGACTCGGCCGGCGCGATTGCAGATTAATCAGATGGAAATCATCGACATCGACGCGAACGAAAATTACTCGCGCGGTACTGCATGGGTAAATATTTACAGTCCTATCGGGCAAAAAATCGACGTTTCAGTTTCTCCAACGACCGCACTTGGTTTGGATGTGACTAGCAGTTCGGTCACTTGGCAGGGCTTACCGGGGGACGGTTTAGGCGGATTAGAAACAGAAACCACAACGGGATTCAAACGCACGGGTTATCAACAAGTTTCCGGTGAGGCTGGATCGGACGAAGCCGGGGCAGGCTACCAGATTCGGCAAATGCCTTTGCAGGTTTCCTCGACGCGCTCCTTGGTGTCGCAATTTAAAATCCAAAATCCCCCCATCATTAGCAGTCAATTAAAAGTGCAGCGCGATCGTCTTAGTGGGACATTGAAGAATCCGTTGGATATCGCACTGTTTAATGGCAAGGTGTTTTTTGGTAACTACGTTTACCTGTTGAAGAAGCCGCTCCAGCCAGGGGATGTGGTTTATCTGGATACAGATGCCGACGAAAAAACGATCCGCACGGTTCTTAATCGCAGATCTTCCAAAGGAACTTCCGATCGGGAGCTTGGTAAAACCCAAAGCCTGCCGTGGGATCCACGTGACAAAAGCCTGACGCGCATCGCCGACGTGATGATGTTCTACCAAGCGGCCGGTGGCGAAGATTATACGGGGCTGACACATGGCTACTTTCCGCAAATCGACCACTCGCATTTGCTCAAGCTCCAACGCGCGGTTCTGGTTGGCCAAGTTCAATCCGCCAGCAGCCTGCTGATCAACGGCCAAGATGCCAATGACCTTTACGATTCCAGCGTGACGATGGTGCGCGTCGTTTTGCCTGTGGAAAATCAAAAATGATCAAAACTGAAAATCTGACCAAGAAGTACGGCGACATGTTCGCCATCAAGGGCATCGAACTGGACCTGCAACAGGGCGATCTGTTCGGTTTTATTGGGCCCAACGGTGCTGGCAAAACGACCACGATGCGAATCATCGCAACGCTGGCCGAGCCTTCGTGGGGAGAGGCGTATGTCTGCAACCATTCGATCTACAGAGAGCCCAAGGAGATCCGGAAACTGGTCGGCTATATGCCAGACTTTTTCGGTGTCTATGACGACATGAAGGTGATCGAATACCTTGAGTTTTTCGCTGCCGCCTACCGCATTACGGGGGCTGCCCGGCGGAAGCGCTGTGATGAAATGCTGGAGATTGTCGACCTTGATTTTAAGCGCGACGCTTTCGCTAACACACTCTCGCGTGGACAGACGCAACGTCTGGGGCTGGCACGCGTGTTGCTGCACGATCCTCAGGTGCTCTTGTTGGATGAACCGCTCAGCGGGCTGGATCCGCGTGCTCGGATCGAGATGCGGAACTTGCTGCGAAAATTGGGCCAGACGGGTAAGACAATCATCGTCTCCAGCCACATTCTTCCCGAGCTGGCGGATATCTGCAATAAGATTGGGATCATCGACCGGGGCGTCATGAGCGTTTCGGCCGAGGTGTCTGAAGTGATGAAACAGGTGCGCGACCGAACCATCTTACACATCGGTGTTGCAGAAAAAGAAGATGAAGCAACGAGAGTGTTGGGGGATCATCCGCTGGTGGACTCGGTTACTCAAGGGGATGGTTTTCTGGTGGTGACGTTGATCGACAACACGTCAGATTATTCAGGTATCCCGACGACGTTGGTGCAGGAAGGCTTTCGTCTCTCCCTCTTCCAAGAAGAAGAGATCAACCTCGAATCAGCATTCATGGCGCTGACCAAAGGAACTGGG
>CALKXO010000447.1 GCA_938003615.1 uncultured Pirellulaceae bacterium
CGAGATAGAATCGAATTCCCGAGACATGGGAATTCTAATTGTCGCTCAATTCGAAATTGACTCACTCAAACTGCTAGCAAATGACAGCAGGGCGGAAGTTCTAATTGTCGCGGGCAGGGAATTCTAATTGTCGCTATACAGAACTTTCACAATCCAATGACTTACTTCGAAAAGGCATATTGTTTTGGATACATGGATCTAGCTCTTAATGAGAACTGGGATCAGTATCGGGAGATCGCCAAGGATGGGTTTGAACAGGGCCAAACGGATTACTATGCCGGTCGAGAATTGTTTTTCGACACGCCGGCAACCTACTACGAAAAAGGATACTTTCTCGGATACACCTGTGCTGAACGAGACCAGCAACAGGCTGTCAACGCACATCCGGAAATCTGATCAGTCAACGACTCGCTTGAAAACAACTTTAAGCGAGCAAACCGACACACGACTTTGCATTTGCGAAGACGTAGAAATGGTCTTTAAAACTTCGAGATTGGACCACTCGAACAATCCGGCTGACGGGTAACCGGGCAACTTCTTGTTTGCCCATTCGGGCAAATCCCTCCAATTAACTCCAACTATCTATCACTGCGCGCTTACACAAACTCAAAGGTTAAACCATGAACAAAATCACACGCACCATTCTTGAAGATCTCGAAACTGTTCGCGAAGGCTTGATGTCACTTTCAGACGACATCTGGCTGTCAATCGACCACAATGACACTGTCGCGATGGAACGCGGTTGCAAGTTTAAAAGCATCTACAACGGGAAAATGCAGGCTTTCGATTCTCTGTCATCAGAGATTTCCGAACTGGTCCAGAACTTCACTCATGTGAATCTGCAATCAAAAGAAAGTGACGGAAGCGTTGGAGACACCGACAACGAGCGGCTGGTACAAGAACTCCGCAGTGACGAACCACACAGTCTGTATGAAAACTTCACCTTCAAACGTCCCCACGGATTCATTCTCAAGGGTACGGCAATCACTGGCGTCATCACCTGGAAACGGCTTTACACACGCTTCTGTGAAAGCCTATACCGGATTGACCCGCAGACGTTTCGCAATTTGCCGAAAAACGACGACTTCATTTCGTCGCACGGTAACCCAATGTTCTCCGATGACAAAGCCAACTTTCACACTTCCATCTCCGTCGGTGGGCTATACGCCAACGCCCACTTTTCGGCGAATGGCTTCCGGGATTCGATTCGCAAGTTGATCGGTGCATTTGGAATTCCGAGTTCCGAGTTCGACATCTTCTTGCGGGAAGATCGTGATGCAGGAAGACAATCCGCAGCATAGGCGTCTATGCGTGCTTTGATGAATCATGGTGAGGAGTTGGCTTGTCCGCATCTAAGTCTTTTTGAGCTGAAACTTTATCTTTTTTGCTATGTTTGGAGAATTACCTATGTGTATCAAGAACTCTTTCTGTGGTTGTTGTGGAAGTCCAATTTTCAACGGCAAGACTGTTTGTCGTTCATGCGTTTCAGGTATCGAGGAACGTGGCTTCGTGTCAGTTGGAGACTTTGATAATTGGTGCGATGACGAAAAAGACCACTTGGAGGCCAGCGAGTTTGAATGCGAAATCGCTGCACAATGGGGTGAGTCTGTCGAAGACGTGATGCAACATGGATTCCAGCCAACAGTATTCGAAGTTGAGTCAGGTTTCGATGAAGTGGATCGGATTTTTCTGGCAGAGCAAGAGAGGTGGCAGCGACAGTTTGAGGCGCAGACGGGGTTTCACGGTCATCTTGGTGCATGACGCGGCAGAGCTTTCAGTCGCCGCATGAATTTGATCTTGCGGCATGTCTTATTTGTCTGAAAGCGTGTCTGATTTTGTACCCTTTCGACCGATTTTCAATTTCTGTGAAAACGCGATTCAGCCACGAAAAATCGTGCTTCTGATCGACGGCGAGACGTTCAATTTTTCCGTCCCCGCCGCCTCCACTTTAAGCCGGCTTGAGAATTTGTTTCAAGCCGGCTTTCTTCGTATCATGTTTCGGGAAAATTATCGAAATCAAAGCCTTCTCAATCATCAAAAACTTCGCGACCGGCCAGCCGCGTAAACGACTTGGCATGGTTTGGCCTCGTTTAGCCTCCCAACTTCTTGGTGTCTCAAAAAAATCGACTATATTGATGGTTTGATTTTTGGAACTCTGAAAACACCGCGAATTTGAAACTCGACCGCCTCATCCTGTTCTTTTCCAGTGCCCCCTCGGCAAAACTGCTCAAGGCGGACTACGCGGCGTACGTCATTTACTTTCTGAACAAAAACTACAAAGTCGAATCCAATCTGAGCCTCCCGCAATCTGAGCTTCAGGCTCGTCTGGTCCGCTTTCAGGAGTACGTTCATGAAACTGAACCGGACGTTCTTTGCGACAAAGCGCAAAGCTATCTGACCAAATGGTCAACCGGTGACTCGCGTTGGCTGCGCAGAAACTTTGACACCCAGTTTGATGAGCCGATTTACGAACTCACGCCCCATACAGAAGACGTGTTCAAATTTCTGATGGAATCCCTTGATCGCTCGCTGGGGTTCGTCGGAACCGAATCGCGACTAACCCGCATCATTGAAACGCTTTCGGATATTGTCGTGCGAGGATCCAACGATCCCGTTAGACGACTGGCTTATCTGGAAAGTGAGAAAGCGCGAATCGAAAACGAAATCTACTCCATTCAATCGGGCGACAAAGTCCAAACTCATTCGCCCACGGCGCTTCGCGAGCGTTTTTCGGATGTCGTGTCTGATCTGATTTCATTGCAAGGAGATTTTCGGGCGGTCGAAGAAAGCTTCAAAACAATCACGCGTGATGTGCAAAAGCGACAAAACGAACAAGGCGACGAGCGTGGCTCGATCCTTGGTTTTGCACTGGAAGCCGAAGACGAACTTAACGAAGGCGACCAAGGCACAAGCTTCCGAGCCTTTGTCAGACTTTTGCTTTCCCAGAATCAGCAAGACGGTCTCGAAAGCATGATCGGTCAGTTGGACGAAATCGAAGAGCTTGCCAATCAGGTCGATGGCAAAAAGCGAATCAAAAGAATGATCGCCAACTTGACAGCGGAAGCCGAAAAAGTACAACGCACAACTCGCAGACTCAGTTCAACTTTGCGCCGGCTGTTGGATCAGCGCACGAATTCTTCCCGGATGCACTTGGCGAACCTGCTTCGCGCGATTCAGGCCAGCGCCGTCCGCGCATCTGACAATCCACCCGACATTGGCATCGAACTGCCCGGCGAGCCGTCGATTTCAAACTTCATGGATCGTCCGACATGGACAGCTCCGGTTCAGTTCGAAACGTCAGAGGTTTCGTCGGCAGAACCTGACGAAGACGAACGACTGCTGGCCTTTCGCCAACTAGCGCAACTGCAAAGACTGGACTGGTCGACAATGCGAACCAACATCGGCTCAATGCAGACGCAGCTTGCAGAATTTACGTTAGGCCAGTTGACGGAGCAGTTTCCGATCGAAAGTGGGGCCGTCGAGGCGCTGGGTTACATTCAGTTGGCACACGATCAAGGCCACCAAGTCGACGACACATCGACCGAAGTCATTCAAGTCCGCTCTGGCAACAACGAAGAAGTCAGCTTTATCGAAGTTCCGCTGGTTCGTTTTTGCGACAATTCAAAGTCGGAACAGGAGGCATTCGCAAATGGATGAGTTACCTGAATTTTCCGAGTTTGGAATTGCCGCGATCAAGCTTCTGCAGGGTGTCCTCTATAAGGAAGACAAAGATGTTTGGGCGATTCTATTGGCCAATGAATCGGATATCGAAAGTTACTTTTGCCGAATAGGAACCAGCGTAGTCGTTGATCGCTCCAACGGACTTGCCTATCTAAAACAGTTCAGTGACGACCAACGGGTCAATGGCTACGAGCGTCTGCCGCGTTTGGTGACGCGGACGCCGCTCAGTTACCAGATGACATTGGGCTGTGTCATGCTGCGCGACGCTTACCGTCGATTTGAAGATGAAGACCTCGAGAACGAAAGGTGTGTCGTTGAGACGGAGACACTTTTTGACAACTGGAAGGCGTTTTTTCCGCCAGAAGAAGACGATGTTGCTCTGCGCAAAAAACTGACAACCTGCCTTGGCCACCTAGAAAAGTTCAAGCTTGTGAAGAAGCTAAAATCTGAATCAGAGATGTGGGAAGTTCGACGAGCCATCAAGGCGCGAGTACCACTCGAACAGTTGGAACAATTGAGTCAACGCATGACGGAGCATGTCAATGGAATGAGCCCAGAAGGCCAACCCCAGAACGAGAGAGCCGAATCTTGAATCAATTGTTTGATACGCGCCCCGATCGTCCCGGCTATCGACTGCAGTTGTTGGAGATTTACAACTGGGGAACTTTCGACAGCGCAAACCACAAGGTGTTCCAGTTTCGCCCCGCAGGAAGGACTTCCTTGCTGGTCGGGCATAATGGTTCGGGAAAATCGACGTTGGTCGATGCCATTACGACACTGCTTGGCTGCAACCGCAACTACAACCTTGCTGCCGGTGCCAAAAGTCGCGAGCGTACCACCAAGACTTATATCAAGGGCGCTTACGATCAGATCGCCGATGAGTCCAACAAGAGTGTTTCGATGTTCTTGCGACCCAAGGGCGACAAACTAACGGCATTGTCCGCACAGTTCACTGATGAAAAGCTCAACAAGTCGTTTACGTTGCTTCAGATTCTGTATCTGCGCAACGGCGATTCGGACGACCGCGTCTACGCGATCTTTGATGGAAGTTGCGAACTTTCAAAGAGTCTTAACGGGCTGAACAAGTCGGATGAGATCCGAAAACACCTGAAGTCACTTGGTTTTCAAACGACGAAGAAGCCAACCGAATATCTTGGCTGGATTGCAAAACGCACGAAGATGCAAAGTAAGGCGATCGACATGTTCAACCAGACCGTTGCGGTCAAGAACATCGACAGCCTTACCCGGTTCGTCCGCGACCACATGCTCGAAGCCACCAATTGGCGCGAGAAAGTTCAGTCGCTGCTGACGCACTTCAATGACTTGAGTCAGGCCCATCAACAGTTGGAACGGGCTCGCAAGCAAATTGACCTGCTCAAACCCGTACGCTCGACCGGTGAAGAATACCGCCGAAACGTTGCCACGCTTCGCGACCTTGAGCTTCGCTTAGAGGCAGCGGATCTTTTCTTTGCCGATCAATTCGTTTCCATTTTTGAACCGGAACTGGAAAGTCAACAGGTCAGGCTCGCCCAGATGTCGGAAGAGATCGAGCAACTTAGGCTGCGTCGGGAGCAGCTTGGTGATACGGTCAGACAACTTCAGAACGAGATCGACCAAGCCGGAGGCGATCGGCTCAAGCAGCTTCCGCAGTTGATCGAAAACGAGAAACTTCGTTTGCAAAGTGCCACTGAAAAGCGGCTTGCGTTTGAGAATCTGTTGTCAAAGTGCGATTTGCAGACCGAGATCAAATCGACAGAGTCACTTGAGCAATGCCAAAGCCAACTGAAAGAAGTGCGCGAACGTTCCACCACGACAATTGCATCGCTTTCTGAAGAACAGGCCGCTGCGATTGGTGACCAGTCGCGAATCAAGTCCGAATTGCACGGGGAGCAAGCTGAGCTGGAACTGTTGCAAGGTCGCAGAACCAACTTGCCGCCAAAATTCATTGCCATGCGTTCTCAAATCTGCGGCGACTTGAACATCGACGAAGCCGAACTTCCATTCGCTGCCGAACTGATCGAAATCTCCAAAGATGCGGCAGGCTGGGAATCATCCATCGAGATGGTTTTGAATTCGTTCTCTCTGAGCCTGCTGACGCCGGAACGGTACTACTCGCGAGTACGAGCCTATCTGGAATCCAACCGCATTCGGGACGATCGCGGCCACGGTTCGCGTATCGACTATATTCAGGTCGGCAAGGCGCTTGACCAATCGGGTGATCGACAGGATCCGCGAGCCTTGGTGAACAAATTGAACTTCAAGCCACGACATGGCTTGTCGCCTTGGGCTCGAGGTGAAGTCATCCGCCGATTCAACTTTACCTGCTGCAACGACCTCAACGAATTCAATGAGATGCCCAAGATGGCATTAACGGCCAATCGTCATGTGAAATTCAACCATCGACTTCACAAAAAAGATGACAGACGACGCACAGTAGATCCACGTTACTTTGTCCTTGGCTGGGACAATACCGAAAAGCGAAAACGGGTTGCGACTCACATCGAACAACTCAAAAACGAATTGTCGGATGCGGAAACAAAAGTCACCAAAGTCAGTCAACTGCTGGGCGCGGAGCAGGAAATCTTGCGAGCTTGCGAGGAGGCAAGCCAATACCGTTCCTTCGACTCGATAGACACCGACGCTCGAAAGCAAAATCTTGAGCAACTGGAATCTGAAAAACGCGAGCTCGAAGAGTCAAATGATATTGTCAAAGCATTGAAGGGACGGCTTGTTCAGGCAAATTCAGAATTTGGCGAGATTTCCACCAAACGCGACACGACCATTGGTCAGCGCGGTGAGCTGAAGAAGGAAATTGACGGCTGGCAACAAAATTTGGACGCAGAAAAAGCCAAAATCGAATCGGCAATCAAGGACGGCACACACGCTCAGCATGCCACGGTCTTTGCAGCCATTGGCGACTCCCAAGGTGAACCCGCGCCCACGATGCTTGACTTTACCCAGCGGAAACGGGCGTGGGAAACTTCGACCAAAAAACAACTTTCGGAGATTCGCGAACCGCTCGAACGACTGACGGAGAAACTGCTCGAAGCGCAAAACAAATTTCTTCGCCAGTTTCCTGACGAGGCCGATGATCTTTCGGCTTCGCTTGCGGCCACGGACAGTTTTATTGCGTTGTTGGAACAACTGGAAAGGGAAGACCTGCCTCAATATCTAAAGCGATTTGAGGAGCGGCTCAACGATCAGGTAACCTCTGAAATTGCTCAGTTCAACACGTCGCTTCGATTGGAGTGTCAGGAGATCGAAGAGAAAATTGACCAGCTCAATGATGCCTTGGCGACCGTCGAGTATGACCGCTTGCGCAGCACATTCATGCAGCTCGATCCACGCAGGATCAACGATGGTGAGATTGAGCTCTTTCGCCGTTCGCTGCGCGAGTGCATGGACGAGTCACTGGAATCCTCTAAAGAAGCGAACGAAGCGAGGTTCTTGCGTATCAAATCATTGGTTGAAAAACTCGGCGACAAGGAAAAAGCCAACTGGCGAAACAAAGTTATCGACGTGCGCAACTGGTACAACTTTGCGGCGCTGGAGATCAGTCGCGGGACAAAGGAAACGCTTAGCGTCTACGAAGGTGGAGCCAGCAAGTCGGGTGGTGAGAAAGCGAAACTGGCGTTTACGATCCTTGTCGCGGCTATTTCGTATCAATTCGACATCGACCCATCAGGCGAAACGCCGGGCAGGTTTCAATTCGTGGTGGTCGATGAAATGTTCTCCAAAGTCGACGACCAAAATGCGACCTTTGCATTGGAGCTGTTCCGGCAGTTCGGGCTGCAACTTTTGATCGTTGCGCCGTTGGATGCTAAAGCCCGGATCACTGAACCGTTCGTCGACCGATTTCTACATGTCGTCAAGGACGCTCAATCCCACAAATCGCAGTTGTACAGCATGACCGCACGAGAGTACGAAGAAGTCATCAAAGAACTGCCGGGAATGAACTAGACGAACGATGTCACAATGACGTATATCACTCCGGCTGACATTTCGAAAAAGGCAGAGAATGCCTACGGTAGATTTCTTGGCCAGTGGGTCACCGGAGAAGGCGCAGACTTTTTTCCTTGTCGCGTCCGAGCAAATCTGAGACTTGATCCAAGCAATCCAGCGGCTTCGATCGCCGCGATTGAGACTTTGATGAACAAGTCCAAAGCCAACCGTGGCTGGGGCTACTCGGTTCACCGCACTGAAACTCGGTCACGGGACTTTGGCAAAAACCTGATTCCCGAATCCATTTGGATTGAGTCGCTGGATGATCTGATTCGTCTGGCAGACGTCAAAAATCAATTCGAGATGACCCGGAATGTCGCCGAGCGTTTACGGAGCCATCATCCGTCGCTTGATGAATGGGTGAAACGGAATGTGAAGTCACTACACAACTTTCACAAGTCGCTGGATGGACTCTTGGCGGTAACCAACTTTTTTCTCCAAAATCCGTGGCCAGATTGTTATGCCCGGCAGGTCCCAGTTGAAGTCGATACAAAATTTATTAGTCGCAATTCACGCGTGCTTAAACAATGGCTGGATCTACTTCTACCGGACACGGCGATTGACCCGAGTGAATTAAAGTTTGCGCATCGGTTCGGGTTGCGAGATCGCCAAACGCATCGCGGCATTCGGCTTCTGGATGAAGCATTGATGAGGGAAGTTGGTCTGTCTCACGACGAAATGTCTTTGCCAATTCGAAGCCTTACCCAGCTAGGCGTCACCAACGCGATCATTTTTGTCGTGGAGAACAGATTGAACCTTTTGACGCTTCCCGATTTGTCGCGCGGGATTGGCATTGAGGGTGCGGGTAACGCCGTCAATCGATTGGAGGGCATCCAATGGCTCAATGAAAATCGAATCATCTATTGGGGCGACAATGACGTCGACGGCTTTCTGATTCTTTCGCGTCTTCGCAACCTCTTTCCGCACGTCGAAAGCGTCATGATGGATCTGAAGACAATCAACGCTCATCGCCGTTGGTGCGTCGATGGCAACGGCAACTCCCCAACAACACCAACCAATTTGACCAACGAGGAAAAGTCGGCATTTGAGTATTGCAAGATTGAAAATTGCCGGCTTGAACAAGAGAAAATTCTGCAGTCATTTGTAAACAGGATTTTCAAGGGCTTGTAAAACGAGCCATGATTGTCTTAATGGTTTCGAACAGAAGTCGATGATCTGATTTGCGACAAACATGCATTTACACGATTTTAGAGTAATTCGAGTGCATCGAAGAATCTTGGCAGCAAGATCGCTTCAAGCGACCAGCGAACTCAAGATATTGCCGTGTCAATAGACTGCCAAGTTAGATGTCAGATAATTCAAAGTCGTTTAGAAAAAACTACACATTCGAGATTGACATGCATCTGGAGAAAGTTGTAATTCGAGACTTCCGAGGAGTTGAATTTTACAGATGAGTTTGGTCGCACACTTCCTGTAGTTCCGATCATTGGGCCAAACACCACAGGCAAGACGTCTATCCTTGATGCGATTTCTCTCTGCTTGATGCCTGTAACCGAGATCTATTATTTGCCATCAGTTGATTTGAATCCGGCAGCGATTGTGCGCCGGGGCGCTGTTCAGGCAAAAGTATCGCGCACGGTTCGATTTTCTGCAGAGGAACTACAATCCATTCGCGAAATTACTGGTATTGCAAACACGACTTACAAAGATCGAATCCCCGACGTGAACTCGGTCACGGCTCATTGGGAGTATCCGGATCGAAATGGCAAACACCACACAGGTAACTACCGCTGTGCCCCCGAAAACGGATGGTCCCTATTCAAGGGGCGAATACTAACCAAAAGAAACCTTTATCAAGAAGCTGTTACTCCAGACGACTTCGTAAAACATGGGGGTGTTTTTCAGTTTGATCAACAACGACGAGGGCTCACGAAGCGAATCTCACGCATCAACAAGGATCTATTGAGCGTTGGGTTGGACGATGGTCAAACCTCCAATGGAAAAAACGAAAGCGAATTCACGACTGCCCCAAAGTCATTCAGCTTTCACTTGCCACACGCGCGAATGCGCCCCAACACGAGGATGCTACAGAGAAGGAGGACTTTGAAACACTGCGTAAGCTTCACGAATCGACTTGTCGTCCCCATTCAATCAAGGGGCGCTACAACACCGTGCAAGGACTGGACATTGAATTTGACGGCCCGGAGGGAGTTTACAATTTCTCAGGGTTGAGCATGGGCCAACAAATGATATTGCTTTTGCTACTAAACTTTGCGACCAAAACAATCCACAACTCGATTGTGATGATCGACGAGCTAGAGCTTCACTTGCATCCTCTCTGGCAAGACCGACTCTACATCGCACTGGAGGGGCTGGGCAAGATAATCAGATCATTTTCACCACCCATTCAACACATCTCCAAAACACGCTTGATTCGAAAATTGCCGTATCGACCGGTATTCTGAACGGGAATTCGTAATGAATGTTCGTTGGCTCTATTGTGCGGGTAGATCAGACTTGCCCGCTCTTCAAAACGCGTTTTCAGTCCTCGGATTTGACATCGTTGCCGAATTCAATTGAACAATTCCCTCGGAGAGATGCTCAAGGATAAGACGTCCAATATTGCGAAAGATTTCGCCCGACTCGGAGAAGCGATTTCGAAAATTGGACGCAACTTCCTAGAAGTCAACTTAGACGACCAGTGCTCGGTCAAAATCGCCCCTTCCAGTCAAGGTAGGCAAAAAAAGGTGTAACCGATAGATAAGAAAATCACTGAGCTAACGATCTAATTCGATCAATGCGATATCCTGCTGTGGTAGCCAACCTTCGGCCCCATCATGCAAGCGAACTTTGGCCCATGTGTCACGCTTTGCGAAAACTTTAGCCGACCGCCCGGCTGCCGATTCAATTGCGTGGACCGTTTCGAATTCGTGCCCGTCGCCTTGTTTCAATTCAATGTTGTTGGCGATGATGATGGCATCATTGCCCATAGAGTTTTGACTATACAAGTGCCAGCCGCTGGCCACTGCCAGCAACAACGGAAGGATCGACCATCTCAAGATTGGCGATTTGCGACGGACAGTTTTGACAGTGATCAGCAACCAAAAAATCACCGACGAAACTGCAAAGATCAATTGAAACCAGCGATGACCGACCGACTTTGAAAGTGTCGTTCCAATCGAGCTGACACTGGACCAGTCGAATTTAAACCGTTCGGCCTGGCTAATTTCTGGCTCAGCATTTAGTTCGCTTTGCTGTTGCATAACGGCGGCAAGGTTCTGGGAAGCTTTCGTGTGACGAGGATTAATCCACAATGCTCGATAGTAATTGACGAGCGCTTTCGTGTTGTGGCCACTTCGATAAAACGAATTACCGAGATTGCAAAACAGATCGCCGTTGCGCACACCTTGATCGACAAGTGTTTGATAGCGGCTGGCCGCAATCGCAAACGATTCTCTTGCTCGTGCGGGTTCCAATTCCATCCGTTCTACGCCAGTCTGATAGTATCCATTCGCTTCCTTGAAAGTCGTTTCAAGCTGTCCTGTTTTCGGTTGTTGCGTTTCTTGATTGCTGGCAAGGCAATTCGTGGCCAGCCCGACCAGCATGAAGCCAATGATAGGCGTCGATAAGTTTCGCCGTGAAGCGCTCTTCCGATGGCCCCTTCGCATTCTGCTTTTCCGCCGACCGATATCAATGGTTTCGTTTAGCCGCCCAATTATCAGAGTTGACTCGTCCCTTAGATCGGTCAATGCAGCATTTGTATCTTTCATGGCACTCCCGCGCCCCAATTGATCAAGCCTGTTGAACAGAGACTCAAGCGTGCTGGCTTCTTCATAGGCTCCAAGATTTCGGATTGCGCCAACCGCGTGCTGGATCGTCGGACATTCGGACTTCGATTTGGATTCGATGAACCCGCGCAAAGCTTCCTCCAACTGCGAGGGGGTCTTTGCGGATTTGGTCCTAGCGACCGCAACCATACTGGGCGACCGCAGCGCACCAGCACCCGACAGGACTGACATTGCCAACTTACATGCAACAACAGCCAGCCAAGCCGTTGGAGGCAGGAACACGAAGTACCACCACCAACTTCTTGACGGTGGTGTTTCAGTACGAAGCACCCTTTGAGAGAACTCGTTGCTCAGGTCGAGACGATTTGCCACCAAGCCAGCTTCCTGCGAAATCGCATCTCGGCTTTTGATTTCGGGAGAAGCGTTCGAACCGCTCACGATGGCGTCCAAGCCAAGAGATTCGGCTTTCTCGACGACAATATCAATCGGATCGGAGTAGACCGTTTCGTAGGCTTCTTTCTCCGGATCGAAAAAGCTGAAAGCAATCGCGGGAATCTGTGTTACCTTTTCACTGCGAGGCCGAATGGTCGTTACAAAAACTTTAGTATCGTCCTGAACAAATCCGGCTAGTGACTGGTCGGTCACCTGAAAGTCTGCCGTCAACGCGCCTAGTTCATGTAGGGGAGGCGCTTGCACTAACTCCATCGGACCGTCGCCCAAGACTCCGATTTTCAACGTGATCGGATCGCCTGAAGCAACGTTTTTAGGATCAGCTTCGGTTACAATTTTGTATCGCCCGACCGCACCGCGATAGTCGGCGGGTTGATTCACCCGGGGAACCGGCAGCACAGAAGTCGAGTTGACTTTGGCTTCGGCGGCAATGGGACGAGATTTTGAGACGGTTAAACTGCGACTGAATGGAGACGAGAAGAAATCATCTCCCATCATTTCCTTCATGAGCGACCTGCCGCCCAGTGGGCTGTCTTCAAAAAAACTGGCAAAAGGATCGCGGCTTCTGCCGAGGGCCAGCGGGTAGTTCACAACAACCTGCAAATCGCTGGCGTTGATTTTCCCGGGCTTGGTTGGATAGACGGTCGCGCCCAATTCATACATGTAATATTCGTGCTCATGGCCGTCACTATCGGTGCGCAAGACCGTTTTACCGCTGGGGCGTTGACGGTTTTCGGCGAGCTCCTGTAAGCGATCTTCAAACGCCCCCCAGAATGTTTGCCGCGCTATCATTTGCCACATGTGGCCTTCATTAAGCTTGATTCGGTTTTCCCGATCGGCAAACGGCTTGATCCATATTTTCATCTTCAGGTCGAGTGGTTCGCCAACGAAAACGGATTCTTCTTTGCCTTCAACTTCAACTACCAGCAGATCACCAGTTTCGCTCTTGGACGCGACAAAACTGATCGGGCGCGTCTTTTTCGTTCTCCCACCCACTTCGATTTCGAGGGCAGGAATCTGAAAACGCCCCGCGCGTTTAGGGGTGACTAAATACTGAGCGGTGACGCTTCGGCTCTCGCTGCGACGACCGTTGTAGATTGTAATTTGAGAAGACTGAGAGGGCGTTCCGGCAGATCGAACATCACACCCATCCACTTCAATGGACTCGGGCAGCGCGTAGTCTTTGGCGTCGGTAATTTGAATTTGCAACACGACCGGCGACCCTACCCATGCCTCACGACTCGAGATCTGTGCGCGGATCTCTTGAGCATCGCTGCTGGAAGAAAGAAATAGTGAAACCACGCAGGCCGCAAGTAATAGTGGCGATATGAATTTTAAGGTTGTGTTCATTGGCCTACCAATCTTTATCTACTTTGATTCGTCGCTGACGCTGTTGTCGTTGCTGTCTCAAGCGGCGAAGCATGTCGCGGTCACGAACGGCTTGCAACAACTTCAATGCTTCCTGCCGGCTCATCATTGAGCCGTCTTGTTCGTCTGTGGTTGCTATGTTCGCCGAACCGGTGGGAGTGGGATCGGTGCCCTTTTGCTCGTCGGCCGCGGTGACATTTCCCTTCGGAGGTTCTTCACCTTCAAACTGCTCCTGATCAGCAGCAGTTTGATCCGCTCTAGGCTCTCTGCTGCGGTCAACACGCGAATTGCCGTTGGCGTTTTGTGATTTTGCATCTTGAGGTTCATTGCTTTTCGCATTTTCGCTTTGCTGATCCTTGTCCGCGTTGTCGCTAGTCGAGTTCGATTTTGAGTTTTCGGCAGAATCGCTTTGCGCGTTTCTTGATTCAGTACTTTGCGATTCAGTGTTCTGCGATTGCGTGTCTTGGGATTCGCTATCTGAATTATCCTCCGACGTGTTGCGTGAATCAGGATTCGATTGCTCGTTGTCACCTTGCTCGCCCTTAGCAGACTGACGCTCTGATTGCTCCTGCGCTTCATTAGCATCTTGTGACTGGGATTCGGACGACTGATCTTTCCCGCCGTCGTTCGAGTCTGACGATTCGTTCTGGTTCTGATCTTGCTTTTTGTCCTGCTGGTCCTGTTGTGATTGGTTCTTTTTCTGTTGATCTTCAGGATTTTGCTGCTGGTCGTTCTTTTGATTCTCGTTCTTTTGATCCTCGGACTTTTGATCCTGTTTTTTGTCCTGCTGTCGATTTTTCAGCTGCTCAATCAACTTCCGTGCACGTTCGATATTCCCTCTTGCATCAGACCGTTGGCGATTGAGTCGCAAAGAACTGCGGTAGTAAGCAATCGCTTGCTCTAATTCATCAATTGCGGTTTCCGGTCGTTGTTCCGCTGCCAATAGGGCCTGCGCGTAATGACAATTCCCAAGGTTGTACCGACTGTCGCTTGCGATGCTGGTGTTTGATGACCGAGCCGTTTCTTCAAGCAACGTTTTCGCGGCTTCGAGGTCCGAGTTGTGATAGTGTGCACTGGCAAGGTTGTATTTTACTTCGTCCCGGAAACGCGAATCATCGGACACGACAATCTCGCCAAATGCTGCAATCGCTTTCGCGCTTTCGTTGTTGCGGACAAGCTCGTTGGCGGCGTTGATTTTCGACACAATCGTTTGTTGCCCAAACGCCTGCCCTGATGACTGAGCAAAAACGCTCGCGGGCATCAACGCAAGTGCAACAGCCGCTACCTTCGACGGTTGAACCATGGAGGTACGTGTGGTCGTTGCCGTTTTTCGGGTCTGGCTGAGCAGTTCCTTTTTACTTGCTTGCCGGTCGCGTTTTGTCTTGCGAGCCGACATCCAAACATTCAGAATCAGACAAACGAACGCAGGGAACGCAAACCATTGAAACCGTGGCACATACGCACTGATCTTTGCCGTTTCAAATTCTGATTTTTCAACAGTGGCAATATAGTTATGGTAAACATCCGCCATATTGACTCGTTTTGTACCCGCTGGAATGTAAGCCGCTTTTGTCTCCGTCGCGATCGCACTTAGCACGCTCCCGTTCAGCTTCGACCAGACCTGCTGTCCTTCATGTTCGACGTATTGTTTGCTGCGCACGTTGTCGTCGGGAATCCGCGCACCTTGAGCGATGTCGCCAAGTCCAACCGTGAAGATCCGCAGCCCATTCTCGGCATGAAGGGCTTTCGCCAGTTCCAACGGCAGGCTTGCCTGATCTTCACCATCGGTCAACAACACGATCGTCCGGTGCTCATTGGTCTTGGAAATAAACGAGTCGGCAGCAGATCTGATCGCGACGCCCAACTGCGATCCACCTTTAGAAACTGAATGCGGCCCTACTTCATCCAACTTCTGGCGAAAGTCGTCATAATGATTGGTGAGCGGCACGGATTGAACCGCCTCACCTGCAAAGGCCACCAGACCAATGCGGTCTCCTGCCATTTCGCCGACCATGTCTTTGATTTGTTGTTTGGCTCGAACCAACCGATTGGGTTTCGCATCTTCGGCCAACATGCTGCGCGAAACATCCAGAGCAAACACGACCTCCAGACCTTTCTGCGGAACTGCGCGAGTCGTTTTGCCCCAGCGAATATCCATGCAAGCCAACACAAGCAATCCGATCCCTGCAGCCAACAGAATTGCAGAGAAAAGCCCGCCAACAACGCCCGGCCGATTGGCCTTGGAACCAAAATGCACCAGCACCCGTCGTCGTGCCCATCGGTTGTAAACTGACAGCGTCAACAAAAGCGGGATAAATATCAACAGCCAAGCCAAATGTGGATTACCAATCTCCATATCCATGTTTACGGCACCTCCTTCAGCCACGTTTGTTGTAGCAACATGCCCGCAATCAAAAACGAGAATGCGATCAGCAACGTGGGCGGAACGTCGAACGATCCGGAGCCATACGACTGCACAGCCAGCTCGCGATAGTCGACGAAATTTTCAGTCTCGACCCTTGTTTTCTCCAGCAGGTCAATCTCAGCGTAAATCTCAGTCAACGATTCGGTGTCCGTTGCGCGAAAGTACTTGCCGCCAGTAACATCAGCGACTTTCTTCAATGTGGCTTCGTCGATGTTGACTGGCATCATGCGAATCCGCTGTCTTCCGGAAAACGGATCCTGAACAGGGATCGGAGCCTGACCATTAGTGCCGACGCCAATCGTGTAAATCTTGATGCCAAGCGTCTGAGCGAGTCCGGCTGCTTCGACCGGCTCCAACTCACCGGCGGTGTTTTCTCCGTCGGTCAACAGAATGATGATCTTGCTGTCGATTGCTTCTTCACGCCGTTTATCGAGCGCATTCAACTTTTCAGCGGCCAATGCTATTGCGTCGCCGATTGCCGTGCCATCTTCGCTGCGTACGTTAACGATTTGCGTGTTGTTCAAGCTGGATGTTAGGAAAGCGTGATCCAAAGTCGGCGGCGTCACTCCATCGGCGTATCCAGCAAACGTAATTAGGCCGATTAGGTCGCTATATCGTCCGTCAAGCGCGCCATCACCCATTACAAATTTCCCGGCAACACTTTTGATCGCGGTCAGTCGATCAACGCGCTGACCGTCGATTTTGAAATCGAGAGCCTGCATACTTCCACTGCGGTCGACAAGCATCTCGATGGCGATGCCTTCGCTTTCGGTTACCGTTTGCTGCCGGCCTTCGCGCGGACGAGCCAAACTGACGATGAGAAAACCAAGAGCGGTCAGGATCAGGAATTTCGGCAGCCACAGAAGCCGTTGCCGGAGCGTCGGCGTCAACTGTGACACCAACGATATCGTGCTGAACGAAACCGCCGCAACTCGCCGTTTTGAGAACAGGCGCCAGCCCACAATCAGTAACAGCGGTAAAAGCAGAAACCAGCTCGGAGTATGAAACATCAATCACGCTCCTGAGTTTGGTTGAGTTGTCGAATTACCTCTCCAGTACTCGCCACCAACGTCGTTGTATCGAGGGGTTGGTTCTGGAGGCTGCCAAATTTGAGACGTTCCGTTTTCCCCATAAATTCACTAACACGCGCAAGGCATTCTTCGGCAACGCCACGCTTACGCAA
Source organism: uncultured Pirellulaceae bacterium (assembly GCA_938003615.1). Lineage (GTDB taxonomy): Bacteria > Planctomycetota > Planctomycetia > Pirellulales > Pirellulaceae > Mariniblastus. The sequence continues at coordinate 16,859 of CALKXO010000447.1, forward strand.
CGTCTGAACAATCAAATCCACAGGGTAGCTCCCCGCCGGAATTCCGAACCGTTCCGCAATGAATGCGCGAAGGATGGAGTCGGACTGCAGACAATCTTCGTCGCCAAGTGCTGTCAGCTCGCGGATCGCCCAACTCTCTGGACTTTCATGACGCTCAGCACGTGTGAACAGGAAAACGCCACCGGCCACAAATCCCACAAACGCAACAGTTACCGCGCTTCCCGCAAGCCACCAAACCCAAGCCGATGACTTGCCGGCAGGAGGCTGGACATCATGTAAGCCCGCGATATCTTGAAATTTGCTCAAGTCGGCGGAATTCTCAACAACACTGGCGACCGCAATTTCGACTGGCTCAGTGCGAAGAATTCGATTGCTTCCGCTAGGCTGCAAAACGCTGATCTCAACACTGGGGATTTGAAGTCGCCCCGTTTCGATGGTCTCCAGTGTTAGTTCTTTAGTCCAAGTTCGAGTGGATGAGTTCAAGTGGTTAGGCACGTCGAACCGGTCAATTGTTTCCAGAACATCGAACGGCCCGAGAGTTTCAGGGAACTTTGGAAAGTTGATTTGTGTTTCCTGAGGTACAGCTATCTGAATCGTGAATTGAAATGGATCAGCAATTTGAACTTCAACACGATCAGCCTTGGCCGTGACTTGGATTCCGTTCTCGTTTGCTTGCGATTGAGCATGAGCCTGACAAGTATTTGCCACAAACAAAAACAGTAATGTAACCGCATGTAGCACCGTCTTTAGACGTAAGCCTGCACCACTGCGGCTGCATCCGGTACTGTAAAACAAATGTGAATTGATACTGCCAATCATCGTTGCTCCCGCGCGTCAAAATAGCGGCGAAGCGGATCGACGATATCCACCCCCGTCAGCAACCGAATAGGTTCCATTTGCAAGCGACGAAACATGGAGATACGTTCTTGCTCTTGCTGCTGGTAGAGTTTCTTGTATTGCTTTCGATTCCGTCGGCTAGAAGAATCCACCAAAACCAATTCCCCGGTTTCGCTATCCCGCAATCGAACGAGGCCCACGTTGGGCAACTCCTTTTCACGAAGATCGTTGACAGTCACCGGAACAATATCGTGGCGACGGCGAGCAACTTTAAGAATCGGTTCAAACCCTGAATCAAAAAAGTCGCTAACCAAAAACACGACAGACCTTCGCTTGCACGTTCGATTCAGATGCTCAACAGCACTCCCGATGTTGGTGCGTGCCCCAACAGACTGGCAGTATAAAAGTTCTCGAATGATCCGCAAAACATGCTTCGAACCTTTGCGCGGAGGGATAGATTTTTCGACTTCGTCGGTGAACAAAGTAAGGCCAACTTTGTCGTTGTTTCGAATCGCGGACATTGCCAACGTCGCCCCAAGTTCTGCCACCAATTCGCGCTTGGTTTGTGATGTGGACCCGAAATCCAGCGAACGGCTCATGTCCACCAGCAGAATCACCGACATCGCGCGTTCTTCGCGGAACAGTTTTACGAAGGGCTGATTGTTTCGCGCCGTCACCTTCCAGTCGATCGCACGAACGTCGTCGCCGACTTGGTACGGGCGCACCTCTTCAAACTCGATGCCCCGTCCTTTGAAGGCAGAATTCCACGAACCCGCCAACAACTCGTCGACTTTGTGCGAGCTGCGAATCTGAATTCGGCGAATTTTCTGCAAAACTTCTTTGGGAATCATTGGGATCGATCAGACGCTTCTGTCTTCAAACTAGAAACTAGAAACTTGGCAAGAGATATTAACACCGACTTTAGTGGAACTTTCGTACCTAGCATTCACTTTAACGTCTTCCGCCCAAAAAGGCGACGAAAGCTGGCCCTACGAACGATTGAACTCAGCTTCCAGAACCATTAGGGCATCGGGATATGGTCAAGGATTTCACGAACGATGGAATGGGACGTTTTTTCTTCTGCTTCCGCTTCGTAAGTAATCGCGACACGATGCTGAAGTATGTCCATTGCAATTCCACGCACGTCAGATGGGGTCACATAGGCGCGACCGGCAAGAAACGCGATCGCTTTGGCGGCCAAAGCCAGATTGATGGTCGCGCGTGGCGAGCCCCCGAATTCAATCAGCTGCGACAAATTCAAACCGTAGGACTCCGGCGAGCGGGTCGCCATCACAAGGTCAACGATGTAACCCTCTACTTTTTCATCTAGGTAAATAGAATCAACCATGTCACGGGCGGCGAGTATTTCGGTAGGGCTAGTGACGGCCTCAATTTCGAACTTGGTCGTCGTTTTACTCATGCGGCGAAGAATCTCAAGCTCTTCATCGCGGTTCGGATAATCCACAATCACCTTCAGCATGAAACGGTCCGTCTGGGCTTCGGGAAGCGCATAAGTCCCTTCCTGCTCGCCTGGGTTCTGCGTTGCCATCACCAGAAACGGCTTGTCCAACTGAAACGTCTCTGTTCCGATCGTGACCTGCCGTTCCTGCATCGCTTCAAGCAAAGCACTTTGGACTTTCGCCGGCGCCCGATTGATTTCGTCGGCCAAAATTAAGTTAGAAAAGATCGGCCCCTTTTGAACAACGAACGTCTGATCCTGAGGTCGATAAACTTGTGTTCCCGTCAAGTCGGCAGGGAGCAGATC